>DAOVRZ010000040.1:0-42054 GCA_030627905.1 Halanaerobiales bacterium | reverse complement strand
TGAGAATGGAAGGAGGATTGGTAGGCGGCAATATTAACGCAGAAGGAGGCGCGAGTTTCCGAGGGCGAGGCGTTCATATTCAAGGTAGTTTAACATTTGCTTCTGGTGCTGGTACAGCACAACTCGATGGCGGCAAATATATGGGTGCACTTACGGATCCTGATGTGAAATTTGTGCGTAACATAGGGAATTAAAATATTGAAATTTATTTGAATAATAATTCTTCATAAACGGTTTTGTAAAAATAGGAGATTGTAATGGCTTGTGATGGCGAACAAGTTCTTGAATATAAGGTAGACGATACGCTGCCTGCAATTGCTTGTACATATAAACAGATTGATCCAATTACTGGAAAAAGAACTCCTATTAATATTACTGGATATAGTTTTAGATTAGATATTGGGTTTACTGTTCCTGAAAGTGTAACAGGAAGTATTGTTGGCGATCCTGCCAATGGAGAATTTATTTTTGAATATACTATTGGAGCTAGTGAATTGAAAGAAGTGGGCAAACCAAGAACTGAAATATTAATTACAGATAATGTTGGTTATAAAATTACATATGATTTTGTGAAATTTGATATTAAAGCTAGGATAATTCCATGACAGTTGAATTAATTATAGGCGGAAATGAAGTTGAAGTTGTCAAAGGCAACGTTGATGCTGAACTTATTGTTGGCAATTATGAAGTTGTTGTTGAAAAAGCAGTTATTCAAGTAGAAATCACAAAAGGAGAACATGAAGTAGTTATAATGGAACCCGAAATTGGAGCAGATGAATTAGATGTAAATATAAATCAAGTAACACCACAAGTAGATATAACACAAAAAGAAGCAGATTTAGATATTGTAAAAGATGGAATTGAAGTTGAATTATTAAGATCAGATCAATTAGTAGAAGTTCTTCAAGGTGATGTTGATCTAGAAATTGTAGCTCAAGCATCGGTAATACATGTAAATCCAGAAGCATTACCAGAAGAAGCATTTTGTTCTGCATTGGAAGTTGTAGGCGATGCTGTTTATATATTTGATGACAAATTTATATTGAAACCTGTTGTAAGAAAGTGTGATATTTTTGATTTAACAAAGATGCCAGCTATTGCAATCATAACTGAGAAAATAACAGCAACTAAATGTAAGATAAAAAAGATTGGTGAAGTTTTAGGATTTAGTAGTTTTTCTTCAGGAGGGATGTTGGTAGTAGGAGCGAATGGACAGCCTGTTCATCTACCAGCATTGCCTAATCCATTAATTGTGCCTTATTATGTACAGATACTAGGTATAGCATCTAATCCTGACACGCTTTTATTACACATAGATATGACTATGTGTAAACGTATAAGATAAAAGGAGAACAAGATGAGTAAAGAGAAGAAAAATGAATAGTCTGACAATGTGGTTAAAATGAAAGATAATGGAAATACAGATAAAAAAGAAGCAATTAATTTGCCTCATCTTACTGAAGGAGAACTTCAACAATTTAAGTTATTTGACGCTGAAATGTCAAAAAGATTATTGCTTCTTGGTAATACAAATTTGAGTATTCGATTAGAACAATCAGAATTTAATTTAAGATTAACTACATTAAATGCTTTAAGAGATCAACAAGAAGAAGAAAAAAATAGATATCAAGAATTATATGAAGAATTCAATAAAACTATTACAAAGAAGTATGGTATAAAAAGTGATAAAAAGATATCAATAAATACAGAAACAGGATTGCTTCGAGATTTCCCTTAGATCTCAAGGAGATAGAAAATGGCCGAAGTTGTTCCAGTTTACCAACTTATTAGTGGTAACTATGTCACATATCAGGGTGTAAATCCTGCCACAGATTCTATTACCATAGCTGGCCTAACCATGAATGGTGTGGTCGTTATGGATGGTGGCGCCACTCCTCATAAAATTACTGGATTGGCTTCTGCTACAGTAGACAAAGATGGTTTGGCTTATGGTCAAAGCGGAGCCGATCTTGATGGTTTGAATCTCACCAATAATTTGGTGATGAATTCTAAAAAGATCACTGGTCTTGCTGCTGCAACTGCTGCTGGTGATGCGCCAAATTATGCTCAGTTGCAATCTGTTGCAGCTGGTGTTCAATGGAAACATCAAGTTCAAGTTCTTCGAATGGTGAATGATGCTCTTGCTACTGCGCCAGCGCTTGTTGGAAATGATAAAGGTAAGGCATATCTCATTGCTGGAACTGGTGGTAATTGGTCCACGTTTTCTATTGGTGACATAGTTGAATGGGATGGTTCTTCTTGGAATCTTGTTTTAGCGAATTCTGGTGCTGAACCACCAGATGGAACATATGTTATTATTGTAGAGACAAGTGCAGCTGGTTCATTCGCCGGTCAAGAAGAAAAAGTTGCAGTTTACGATGCTAGTGCAAATACTTGGACTTTCACCGCTGCTGTTGATGGTGAAGGACGAACTATTGTTGGTGAAAACAGTGTTTATGAAAATCTTGGATATATTTGGGATACAACCCCTGGTGAATGGGTTTTATTTAATGGTCCTGGTCAAATAATTGCTGGCCCTGGTCTTACAAAAACATTCAATGAAATGAGTGTAAATGTTAAAGATGGTATCCAAATTAATGCTGATGCTTTGACGCTTCTTTTTGCTGCAACTCCTGGTCTTCAACTTACAGGTGTGTCGCCAGCAAAAGTTCTTTCAGTTCTTCCTGATGCAACCAAAGGCGCAGCAGTTGGTGTTGGCGGTATTGCTGTCAAAGTTGAGGTTGATGGGGCTATCATTTTCGATGCTGTCAATGGTGGGCTTGAAGTTAATTTAGAAACGATAAATCCAACTCTTGATATTGTTGGTAATGAAATTGGTGTTAAATATGGCGCCACAACAAGTGGTCTTACAAAAGATGCAAATGGTTTAAAAGCTTATGTTGATGGTTCAACTATTACAATTAATGGTTCTGGTCAATTAGTTGCAGCAACATCTGATGGTGATCGGATTGCTGATGATTATAATGTGAATGAAGCAATCGCTGTTGCTGATCCGGTTTATTGGAGCACTACAGCAAATCGAGTTGCAAAAGCTGATGCTGTTGCCGCACAATGGCCAGCAAAAGCTCAAGTTTTTGGTGTTTCTGAAAACGCACAAGCGGTTGTTGGAAGCGCAGCTACTATTGTTGGCAGAGGACCAGTTCGTAGTGTATTTGTTGGGGCAAGTGCTGGCGATGTTTATTGGCTTAAAGTTGGTGGTGGAATTACAGCAACAATACCCACACCTAATAATGCGCTTGTTCGCGTAGGATGGGCAATGAACGCAACTGATCTTTATGTTTCAATTGCTGACTATGGGCGCCGTAGTTAAAAGATTTGATAAAGGATAAAGGACAAATAGGTGCCAACAACTCCCAATGACTTAGATGTTGTTCAGGTTATTAAACAGGAATGGCCTGATCTCGGTGGTGAACCTGGTCCTCTTATCCCTTATCCCCAACCTATTGAACCTCTTGAAGATGGAATTGAAGCAGCAGCATTATTTGTAGTAGAAGTTGGAAGAAGAAATAAAGGAGTAGCAATTTGGTCTGATAATGGAAATATAAGATTTCGTGATATAATAAATCCAGGTACAAGTGGAACAGGATATACTTTAACGGAGCTTCTTGCTGGTGCTGGTGGAATAACAAAGGGTTTGCATCCAGCTTTGCTCCAACTTATTCACTTCATCGATGAGGGTCCTGCTGAAGGATTTGTGTCTGGTGCTACGAAGACAGTGTCAGGACCTAAAATGTTTCCAACACAATGGCTTTGGAAACGACAGGATGGTACATCGCTAGTTGAACGTAACATGATTTGGACGGGTATTAATGTAACTACAAACGAGTGGAAGATCTATGCTGCTGATGGTTCGACGCTATTGGTTTCGGTTACTGATACTATTACTTATGATGGGATTTTTGAGACAGGTAGGACGAGGGCAATATGGGAAGCCTAAGTGCCGCTGCTGTCCAGATTGATAGCCTAAAAAACGCTGTCACCGAGGGACATGTGGGCGTGGAGATGAAGCGCACGGTTACTGAGACTACATATTTGTTGTTCATCGATTTGAGTAATAGTTATAACGCTTACAGGCATGTTGCTACAAATGCTATTCGTTTTTCACAAGTCTCTGCCGAGTTGATCAAAGAGAATGCTAGCGCTCAATGGGAATCGTTGTTTGGTATTGTTCTCGCTATTGATGGTATTGAGGCTACTATTGCCTGGTGCGCGGGTGGTAGTCTTCGGGCTTATGGTTCAGATTCTTTTTTAGATCGTAAAATTTGCAATTTATTTCCAGTTATTGGACCGGTAGATGTTGAAGCCGGGGATCTCAAATATATAGCTAATAATTTTAAGCAATTGACTACAAATGTGAATACAAATATTACGCTCAAAGATATTGAAGACAATGATGTAGCGCCTGCGGTTGGAGATGTTGTTCTGAAAGCTGAAAGACTGACTGGTATTGGTGATGCCGATATACACTATACGGCTTTCTATTATACGGTGTAAAAGCTATGGCATTTAACGAAACACAGACTCGAAGTATTGCCATTCTTTATGATCACAATGGTAATCCTATTGATTCCACACAAGAAGGATCAGAACGTCTTCTTCGTGCAAAAGCAACTATTCGCGGCGGCGTTAAGGGAACGACACCGGCAGCCGACATCACCAGTACGCATATTAATGATAACCATCAAGGTGTCGATGTGCGTAACTGGGGTGGTGGTCATGAAGGTTCCCAACAAGTTGAAGGTTTGTCGCCAAATGGTAGCGCACCCGTAGGCAATCCAGTTTGGGTTGGGGGTTATGACGGAATAAATGTTAAGCCTTTAAATACTGTGCCGGGCAGCGGGAGATTAAAAGCCACTCTTTATAGTCTTGAGAACGAACCCATAGCTTTTAGTAGCGTTCCTTCAGACCCCACTTCCATCTGCAATAACTATGTTCGTAATAATGGAAACAATTCACTACTTGTTAACGGATCTGTGATTCCAGTTGTGTTTTCTTATGTTGCTCATCCGACTTATAATATCTCGCTCCAGCAGATAACATTATTGATTGTTGATAATTCCATCACTTTCGGTAGTGATAGATTTGGAACTATTGTTGGCCCTTTACCACAAGGACTGCTTATTGAGATAATATCTCAAGGTCATACTGGAATAATGGCCAATATCCAACAAAATGAGGAGTTTATAGATTTTGCGGGCGCGGATAGGTATAATTGGACCGTGTCGTCGAAAGATGTATTGTCCGCATCTGTACTCATCGGTGGTAGTCAAAAACTCCTTGCTGGTACTTCTGACATGGTCCGTGTGACTGTGCGAGATAACCTTTCTGTTGCTGGTTCTCGTTTTACGTGTTTTGTTAAGGGTAATTTGTTGCCCATTTAGGAACTAAATTATGCCTGCAACTACATATATCAAAGGTCAAGTTCAAATCGTTCCACCATCAGGTTCGAGATTCAATAGTATTTCACCGAATTGGTGTGATAAAACAACGTGGTATTCAGCAAGCATTCGTCATGAAAATACGACACTTATAGATAGCGGAGATCATCAAACTTATAATTTAGCAATACCTCATGTTATTATTGATGTGACTCATGGTAAATTAACACATGAAACAAAATTAGTACCTACACATGGAATTATAGTCAAAGTTAATAATGTAGAAAAGGCAGAGAATCCTCCTGGAACTACAGATGGCAATTTCAATGTTGATTATGATAATGGTTCTGTAATTTTTAACTCCATGCTTATGGGTACAGAGACCGTAACCATGACTCACAATGAGGCCAACGGATCAGTATGGACAGTACAACCAGATGATGGAAAACAATTGAGATTAACTGGTGTCGAATTGCAATTTTCTAATGATGGCATACTGTATGATAGTGTTATATTTGCTGTTTGGGCTGAGGTAGGAAAGTTTCCACCTTTTGAACCCTATCGTGAAATTAATGGTGGTCCTTATCCAGATGGCACAATGTTATCTGTTGGCGATCCGGTAATCTATAAAACAATTATGGATATCGTTAACGAAGCAAATTGTGCTTATCCAATAATTCCTGCTTTAGGAGATGGAACAAATAATTGGAGAGGACTCAAAACACCTGTTATTATTTTTCGTTGGGATTATGTAATGACTACAGATTTACGCAGTGATTGGGGTATGGAATTGCGCATCTCGTTAGAGAATGACATTGTAAATGGAGGATGGTGGGCTGCGGCAACTTTGTATCATATTAGTGAAGAACTACCTGAATGATTAGATAAAAATGGAACAAACATTATTACATATTTTAAAAGAATTGATTACTATTCTGCGTGATGGTGGTCCTTATGCTGGATGGGCACTTTTTATTTTACTTTGGTATTTTGAAAGAAGAGAAAATAAATTAGTCAGAAAGGAAGGAACTAATTTAGCATTAACACAAGTAGAAAATAATGTAAAAACAGAAATGACTCTTATATCCTTGAAAGAAGCATTGGCTGGAGTTAAATATTCACTTAATGAAATAACTACTGTATTAAATAAAATACACACAATGAAAGAAGCTTTACTCCAATTATCTTCTACTAAGCCTGACTTAGTGCTTTTAGAGGGCAAAAAGACAGACGACAAAGAAGAGGAGTAGATATGTTTAATTTTTTATTTTCAAAAAGAAGATTGAAAAGAAATAGAGATAAAGCGAAAGAAGATAGCACTTCATTAGGCAATCTTTTATTGAAATCTGGAATGATTGATGTTGATGATTTGCGCGATGCATTGGAATTTCAAGATGAGAATACTGATTTTATGTTGGGCGAAGCTTTGATTCAATTAGGAAAAATAGATAGAGGTATTGTTGAATCTCTTTTATGGAAACAAAGAGTAGAACGCGGAGAAGAAGATACAGTGGATGTCATCCAATTCGCTGTAAAAGATACAAGAAGAATTATGACAATAAAAGATGAAGTTAATAGTATGGCATTAAGTTTAAACGGAAAGAAAGCGTAATGAAATTTGTTATTGTTGGCAGTGGCGGTGGAGTCACTCTTTATGCTCATTGGGGGGCGTTACAATGTCTAATGGATCATGGAATTTATCCATCTAAACTTGTTGGCACATCTGCTGGAGCTGTTGCTTTTGCTCCAATTGCAAACGGAATGAAACCAAAAGATTGTTTGAATATCGCTCTTGAACTTCTCCCAAAAAAAACAATGTCTTTTAATTGGAAATTTTGGTGCAAAGGTCATTGGGGTGTTTTTACTTTAAAAAATCTTGAAAAAACCTTAAAGAAATATGCACCAAAAAGATTTTGTCAATGTTTAATCCCTCTTTATGTAATTACAACAGATTTAACTACAATGAAAACAAAAGTATTCGATCCAGATTCTACGCCTACAATGAAAGTAGCTAAAGCTGTAAGAATATCGGCCAGTGTCCCGTTTTTGTTTGATTTTGTTCCTTTTAATAATACTATTTTTACCGATGGAGGAATCACTAATAATTATCCAATTGATTTAGTTGTTCCTGATTCAATTGATTTAATGAAAGAAAAAGCAATTGGATTCAGATTATTATCTTCTGGTGAAACTACAAATAAAACACCAGAAACTTTTTTAGAAGCGGCAATTAATGTTCTTGGAACTATGATGGCAGAAATAGAAAGAAAACACATTGAAGATGCATTTATTTGGTCTAGAACCATTAATATCCACGTTCCATGGAATTCTATGGATTTCTTAACTATTACTCAAGAGAAAATTGAGGAAATCTATCAAGTAGGTTATGATACTATACAGAAAAAATTAGATTCTGGATGGAATCCATCGGAGGTTTGAAATGTCTTTAGTTACAGTCCCAATTGATGTTAAAGACATAACCTCTGTCGTTTGTGATTTTGATTTCATTGAAGTCTATCGAGCGGAAACTAAATGGGGAGCATATGTTAAAATTACAGATGATAATTCACATATAGAACTTTGTGAATCTGATGAATTTTATGAATATAACGATAAAAATGGATCAGAATATCATTGGTATAAGTGGAAATATGTTGCTACAAATGGAACAGAAAGTATTTTTTCTAAACCAGTTCAAGCTTATACTCCAAATATAACATATTGTAGGTTTGATGATGTTAAAAGACTTCTTCGTTCTAGAAATTATGAAGGAACGATTCGTTTTTCTGACAGCTATAAAAATCTAAGAAAAGATGATGATTCTCAAAATGTGAAATTGGCTGCAATTTCTCTCAGTCAAGAATATTCTGGTACTGAACCATTTACTCTTACGTTTTTAACTGATACTACATTTAAACTTGAAGTTGGAGAAGAATCACAATTATCATTAAGAAATCTCGGACAAGGAAATATTACTACTGATTTTATCGCTAATAATTATTCTATTAGAATTAACAAAGATGATTGGTTTGGTATTCCTGTTGCTAATGATAAAATATTATTTGATACCGATAGTCATATGTCAATTAATGATACAATTCAATTTATTAGAGATGCTGAAATTCTTGTTGATGTAATTCTTGAAGAAAATATTGGATATTTAGAGGCAAAAGAAAGGGAATTAAGATTTACAAGAGCAACAATTCCAAAATCGGTAAGCGCAGCTACAGCGCGTTTCGCAGCTTTTTTGATTTACACAACAATTTATAAAGAACAAGAAATTACAGGATTGCCAAGAAATATAAATGATATCACAACTGCTTTAACCCAACGTGAAGATGATCTTTCAAGTTGGGCAAAGCAAGCAATGAGATATCTCACTGGGTATATCAAAAAGTATACTGAATTCTTTAATCCAGAATCGGGTGAGGCAATTCAAACAGCGCCGCGCTGGATTTCTGAAGATTTGTTATTTGATGGAAAAGGTGTTGTTGGCGTTGGTAAAGGTTTGAGAAAACCAGATAGAGATACTTTCTTTAGTAGAGCAAATATGAGTTATGATGGTTTATTAGATTACGATTTATTGTTTCCTGGTTATGATGCGGCGTTTGGTAAAAGAACTATTACAACAGAAGACGATACTGGATATTATTGATGTTTACTATTAGTGCAAATATAGAAGATTTGGTTAATGGTTCTGAACGTTTGCATAAAACTGTTCTTAATTTACAAAATAAACTTAGTGGTGCTGGAATAGAAATGGCCGTTTGGCCCAAAATAAGACAAAGAATAATAGAATTTTTAAAAGGAAATTTATTAAAAATAAACGAAGTTGATGTTACTAGTCAAGAATGGAGAGATGTAAAAAAAATATTAACGAATAGTCCTGTATCAGAATATCCTCAAATTTTAAAATCAAAAGGTTATGGGAAATATACAACTATTAGACATGTAGGTGGCAGTTGGTTACCTGTTATTGATGATGATCATTGGAGAGCAACAGGCACAATGGAAGATCATTTAACAAATGAATTAGATAAAGGAGTAGATAGAATCAATGTTACAGCAGAAATTTTTTCAGCCAATATTGAAGTTGATGTTTCTCAATTAAACGATGCTTATCCAATAACCATTGATGAACAATTGATGGTAGCTTCAGGTGGAGAAGTTGGATTGATTAGATTGACTGAAGCACAAGAAGAAGAGATATATAAAATGCTGATTCAGGCAACAGGTGATTTAAGTGCTGAATTAGTAGGAGGATAATGATGGCAATTGGAAGTCAAGTTCGTCCGAATGAACATTATGTTGAAACTGATAATCCATTTGATGGTGCTGTTGAAAACATTTGTGAAATTTTAAGAAGAGAATTAAAAGACGATTCAGAACAAAAATTGAAATATATTCGAAGAAATACCGAAGTATTAGATGATGATGTTGTGCTTATTCCAAAACCACCAGTTATTACAGTTGAATTTTCCGATTGGGATGAAAATATTAGCACTATGGGACAAAGACATCCACAAACGGTCGAGTATAATATTTGGATTGATGTTTATTACTATCATTCAGAAGTTAAAAATAAAATAAGAAAAAAAGAGATAAGAAGAGCTTTATGGGAGATTGCTAGATTATTGAGGCGCAATTCGGATTTGAACGGGCTCAGTTCGAAAGGCGCTTTGATAGCTAGTGGCAAACCCATAATGAGAAGACGGAACGATAAGTTGTACGAAGGCGGCATAATACGTCTTTTAGTGCCTGTTCTTGATAGAACTAGAAGAGGCATAACGTAAAAGGAGAAATCCATGGGTACTCTTGGTCGCATTGCAATTGGTGCTCGTGGCCAGACTTCCTACGGGGAAGAGGCTTTGTGGGGCGAACCAGTTGCACCTACTCAGAGAGTAGGTTTTCTTTCTGAAACGTTCAATAATGAGATCCCAAGGATCCCGTCAGCGGAAATTGATCCTAGTCGTGGTATTTCGAAAAGCGCACAAGGCGTTTCCAATATCTCGGGTGATCACGCTTTTGAACAAAATACACAGGGTTATGAAACCCTGTACAAACATGCCTTGGGTGATTATGTCACTATGAACAAGGTAGATGGAGGCGTTCGAACACAAATTCTTTCAGATTACACAGCAGGTGTAACATTGTCGGTTGAAGACAATACAGTCTTTGAAGCAACGCCTGGACCGAATTGGGGTTTGTCAGTTGTCTACAAAGGCGATGATGGACTTTTGACAATTCAACCTGTGGTGTATTCAGCATTAGATGGTGGTGGCGAAGACATCACTGTTGTAGATCCAGGTCAGGCGCTTCATAAGGGTGCGTGGGTGTTCCAAAGTTACATCGGTGCCGATGACTTCTGGAATGATGTTTACACGCATTACATTGAAGCAGCGAAAAATCTTCCTGTGGGTCTTACATGGGAAATCGGTCGTGATGTTGCTTTCTTCGTGTATGGCGGTTGCAAAGTCAATACCTTGGAGAATACCTTCACGGCGCAAGAGATCTTGACAGGTACTTTCTCTTTCATTGGTAAGGGCGAATATATCGGTGGAGAACTTGCCACCGATGTTACCGCTGCTGATACTACTTTCACTCTCACTGATTTTACTCTTGCCAATAGTGGTAACATTAGTGCCGCTGTACAAGTTGTTGGTGCTGGTCTCAGTGATATTATTGTTAGTGGTACATTCACTGGTGCAGAACCAACTGCTTACCAAGTTAAGATTTCATTAGCGGTTCCTGATCCTGGTCCTGATAAATTCGATTGGTCGGATGATGGTGGAGTAACGTGGACGGCTGATGTTGTTATGACAGGTGCGGTCCAATTACTAAGTAATGGTGTGTCCATTACATGGGGCGCTATATTCGGCCACGTCCTCAACGATGAATGGCGTATTCAGACTGGTGATATTATTGGTTTCAACTTCGCTGGTGGAACAGTGCAGATGGAATCTGAAAATGATATCACCTACACTGGTTACAACGCTTACAGTGGTATTTTCTCTGGTGTGCCTGCTGCTGGTGCTGGTGAAATTTCTTACGATCACCTTGCTACTCTTCCTGTAGCGCCGCAGGTTACGTGGGGTACTGCTGTAGCAGAGCCGCCAGATCTCAACCCGCTTACAAGCTTTAAAGCCGCAGTTTACATCAATGGTGTGGCTAACGAAGTTTTGACAGCGAGTTGGACTCTTAACAATAATCTGTTTGCTGATAAGTTCCAGCTTGGTGACAGGTTCCGAGCTGGTCTTCCTGAGCAACAGAGAACGGTTGAGGGTTCGATTACGGTTGAGTTTGACGACATGATTCTTTACAACAATTATGTCGATGGTGCTAAGGGATACCTTGAGATTCGCTGCATCGAGGATGACAATCGCATCGACAGTCAGGGAGCGCAGACTGCGCCAACAGGACACTGGGTTTATTCTCAGGAGCACTGCATCTTCCCCAAGATCTACTATAGTGGCACCACACCTCAGATTGGTGGTCCCGAACAAATTACCCATGATATGCCATTCCAGGCATATGTGGATAATTCGATCACCATGAATGAAATGGCTGTCATTTTCGTGAATGAGAGAGCCAGCATTTAATTCTCTCTCCGCTAGGTCTCCCCCGAGGATAGCGGTTTAGGAGTGGGTGGTTTTTTGGTGGACCACCCACTCCCATTTTTATTATAATGATTATAAGGATTTCATTTTGGTTAGCTATTGCATTTCATTCTCCATTTATTCTTATAGCTATAGTCTATAATTTAATTGCAAATAAATTACTGAAATCTGCTTATGAAACCTTTGGATTTATGGGAGGTTATCGAACAAAGATAGCCTTGAAGTTAAGGAAGAGAGCGTATAAGATAATGCGAGAGGTATCGCTAGAGAGTCTGGCGTATGCCACACAGATAAAAGAAAAGGAGACAATAATGAAAGCGATCAGAGCAAACCACGCCTATGATTTTGTTTGTAAAGAAGACCGCAAAAAGAAGAAAAAAGATCAAACAATTTTCAAGGTTAAGTTCCTTGATCCCTATAAAGCAGCACAATTAGGTGATCAAATCTTTGATATCAAGGGTGCTGGTTCAAGCCGCAAGGAAAGGCTTCTTACAGGCACACAATCTCTTGAAACTCTTAAAGATTGTCTTGATGGATGGGATAATTTTGAACATCCTGATTCCACTGAGGATAGCAAAAGATACGTCGAATTCGATAAAAAGGATATCGATGGAATGATTGAAATGATCCACATCAAAAATCGTGCTGAGATTGTTGATTTTGCTCGCGGTGAAGCTGAACTTGACGAGGGGGAAGAGTAAAGCTAAGAGATATCGTTCGCTTTCGGTATTTCTTAGCTTCTGGTGATAGCCCTAAGCAACGTCAAAAAGAATGGACGTGTGACTACTGTATGTCACACGAAGGTAATAGTCTGCAATTAGAGAGAAATTGTCCATTTATAGATAAAAAACAAAAGACTTTACTTGAACAAAAACATGAAGAATCTTCTCTTAGAAAATATGAGTTTGGTTTTAAAAGAAAAAAACAAAAGAAAAAAGGTGAAATAGTTGTAGAAAAACCAAAACCAAAACAAACACCATCATTAGTGGTATGCGATTATGAAATAGATTCTTGTCCAGTAGCCACCATGTCAGATAACATGGGATTGACAAGAACGATAGACCTGATAAACTGGTCTTCAGATATGCATACTCCATTAGTAGATGGAGGTTTACTTAATCATACTAGTTATTATTTTGAATGTTATCGTACTGTTATCGGAGAACAGAGAGCAATTGAAAATGAAGAAATGAAAAAACGACAGAAAGAATCTGAAGCTAATCGTAAAAAAGGTGGTAAAAGTAAAGGCTCAAAAATGGGTAAACCACGTTCTGGTAAGGCTTCAAGAGCGAGAAGAAGATAAGTATAAGATAAGTATCTTGAAAATTATTAATATAAAAGGTTAATAGAAAATGGCAGCCGGTGGCCGAAGTATCAACTTCGGCGTCAACATATCTATCAGAGAACTCGGAAGGATAGCTGCTTTAGCAAAGGAGTTAGAAGCATTTGTATCTTCATCTAAAGCAGCAGCAACGGGGTTAGCCGCAATTAATCAAGCTGGTGGTGAAATAAAATCAGGGAATATTGATAAAGCATCTGAAGCATTTTTTAAGATAAGCGCAGCAATAGAAAGATTGAAAGCTACTGGTAGTACAGCCGGTATTGGTAGAATCAATCAAGAAATAAAACAAACAGGAGAAAGTACAGAAAAAGTCAAAACTCGTATAAGTAATTTAGCAAATGAATTAGCTAATTTAGGTAAAGTAGCGTCAAAAGCTTCTACATCAAAATTAGCAGATGAAGAATTAAAAAAGGCCAAAAGTAGAATAAGTAGTGTAAGAGCGGCGCAAGGAAAACTTGAAAATAATTTACAAAAACTTTTATCAGTTAGAAGGAGATTAACAGAAGCCGATAAAACAGGTGAAGTAGTACAGCAAAAATTAATTAATAAAGCTCAAGGAATGGTTGAGGCATTTAGGCTGTCTAATGCTACTCAATTTAAAAATATTAAGTTATTGTATAAATCTGGTTTTGCCGCAGAACAACTTGGAGTTGATGTAAAAAATATTGCAGAGAATTATAGAATAACAGCAAAAGAAGTTGCTAAAGTTAATTCAAAAATTAAAGTATTATCAAAAACAGCTCAAGAAAGATTAAATTTAGAAAAACAAGTTGCAATTACAATTAAAGATGCAACTAGAACTCAAATAAATGCTGCAAAACGATTAGAACAATCTCAGAAAAATTTAAATAAAGAAAAAATCAAAGCTATTGAACTTACCGGTAAAGTAGCTCAACTTGAAAAAGAACGAGCTAGAGCAGCACAACAACGCACAACATTGGCTCAAGCACCAGTTGGTACTTTTGGGGCCGGTACTAGTGGCGCAGAAGCACAAAAGAAATCTGTAGAAGCAGCAACACAAGCTCTTGCTGCATATGACAACAGAATAAAATCATCAAAAGCCCTTATAGAATCACATAATCAAGTTCAACGCGCATCAGCACAAGTAGCTTTAAAAACTGCCGCTGTTCATAACACGGCCGCAATGGAAGTACGTGCTGCTCAGAATCTTATAGCACAAGGATATAGTAAGGCAGCACAAAAGCAATTAAAAGCAGCACAACAATCTAAGATATTAGCACAACAAGAACTTGAACAAGCAAGAAAAACATTATCAGCTAGACAACAAGCATTTAAACGATCTGTTGCTTCTGCTAAAGTATATGACAATGTTCAAAAAGACCAAATTAAAACAAGTCAAGGCGTTATTAAAGCACAAGAAAAACAAATTGGTTTTCTTGGAAAATTAAATGAAGGTTTTACTAGAGTTATTAGAACACAATTATTGTATTTCGCGTCTACAATTTTAATTTTTGGTGCAATAGCTAAATTAAAAGTAGCATTTACTTCACTTATTGAACTCTCTGATAGAACAGCAAGAGCATTTGCTGTTTCACGTTCGTCTGTTCTTCTTTTTGAAGAGCGTTTTGTTGCTCTTCAAAATGCTATTGAAACAACTGCTGCTGTTACTGGTATATCTATCAATGATGTCAGCGAAGCTGTTTTCCAATTTGGCAGCGCCGGTCTTCAAGCTGAAGAATCAATTGCGGCCTTAGAATCAACAATGAATCTGATCCAGGCAACTGGAGCAGATGTAACAAATACAACTAAAACTATTGCCGCTACTTATCGTTTGTTGGGAGGGCAACTTGAAGACGTTGGTGATCAAACAGCTCAATTCGCAAGAATAAATGATATTATTGCTGCTACTTACCGAGACAATCAAGTTGAAATTGGCGACTTTACTCAAGCAATGAAATTTGCTCTTCCTGTTTCTCGTCAGTTAAATCTTACTTTAGAACAAACTTCAGGAATTGTTGCTCTTTTGCATAATAACTTTATTCGCGGTGGTATGTCTGGCAGAGCACTACGTGTTATTTTCTCCCGTATGTCAAAAGAAATGGATCAGTTTGCTGAATCATTTGGTGTTGCAATCGACCCAGATAAGCCTTTAGATTTCTTAGATGTTATGGAACAAATTAGTAAACGTATGCAAACTGGTGCTGTTACAGCTGAACAAATATCTGTTGTTTTTGAAAGATTTGGTCTTCGTGGAGCAAATGCAGTTATTGTTCTTACAAAACAATTCGATGAATTAAAAAAGACTATTGATAAATTAGAAAATAGTTCTGCTGGTGCAGCAGAAACAATGGCATTAATACATCGTAAAAAAGCTGTAGGTCAACTAAAAGTTTTTACTGAAAATATGTTAAGACTTGGTCGTGCCGCTATTGAACCTCTTGCTTTTATTATTCTTAAAGTTGTTAGAGCAATTAATATATTTGCTGAATCAATAAGAAATACTGGTTTAGAAAAAATACTTGGTTATTTAGTTAGATTGGTTTCTATTTTTATAATGCTTAAAATTGTAACATTATTATATGGTCTTGCAATGACAAAACTTGGAACCGCAACAGCTACTACAGCATTGTTTACTGTTAAGGGCGCTGTTGCAATGGGGTGGTATGGAACCGCATTAAAAATGAGCGCAGCTAATGCGCTAATTACAGCAAAATCAATTTTTTCATTAAAAGTTGCTCTCATAAGTATGGCTACTACAGCTAAAGCAGCTGGTGCTGCTCTCATAGCTGCGTTTCCTTATTTATTTATAGCAACATTAATTGCTGGCATTATTTATATAATCTATAGACTTATAACAGCACAGGAAAGATTAATTGAAACAAATAATGAAAGACTTGATCAAATTAGAGAAGAAAAGAAAGAAATAGATGGACGATTAGCTTCTTATGACGCCACAATAGCTAAATTAGAAGAAGTAAATCAAGCATATAAAGAAAGTAGAACTACTTTATTAGAAACACGTAAAGCAATATCTGAAGCCGTTGGAGCGCATGGAGAACTTGGCGTCGCTGCCGCTGTTTCAGGTGACGATATTGATTTATTTATTGATAAAACTAGAAAACAAAGAGCAGAAATACAAGCATTACTTGATACTCGGAAGGAAGAAGAAAAAGAAGCATTTGAAGAAAATATAAAAGTATATGCTGATAGAATTGATGATGCTGCTGCTTCTTTTGCAAAATTAAGAAGTCAAATTGAAAGAGGCGTTGAATTTAAAAAATATTGGGATCCAGATGCTTTGATGTTTTTCACCGGAGAAGTAAAAGTAGGCGAACAACGACTTAAAGAGATGCGAGAAGAATTAGCAAAATATCAAAAAACAGCTAGAACATCTGCATTAGATATATTTAAACTTTCTAAAAGTAACGGTGAATTAGCAAAAGCATTTGGAATAACAATTAGCAGAGTATTTACTCTTGCAGCGTCCTTAAATGCTTCTGCTGAAAGTGCAAAAACATTTGGCGATGTATTAAAATATCTTAGAGACACAGCAGAGAATCTTTCAGAATTACCTTTAGAAGAGAAAATAGATAAACTTGGGAAGACTGTTTCAGGTCTTGAAGGATTGAGACTTAAATTTTTATTTGAATATGATTTTATTATTCCAAAAGAAAATATTGAAATTGCGAAAAGAAAAATTCAAGATGCTATTGATAAAATCAATTTACTTACAGAATCAGATAGAGAAATAAAAATAGCGTTACTTTATGGAGAAGAAGATTTTGCATTAAATGTAGAACACGCAAAAAAGAATGCAGATGAATTAGCTAACACTTTTAATGCAACATTAAAAGATGTAACAAAAAAATTAGAGTTAACACAATATTTAACAATAGATGATGAACAAATTATTACATTATTTGAATCTGTTTCTGAAAATGCAGAATTAACAAAAAAAGGTTATGAAGAAAGTTCTAAAGAAGCAGCTAAATTTGCAGAAAATAATAAAAAGATAGAATCGATACAACGTAGTATTCTTTCACAAGCACAGTTTTATTCAGAAAATAAAAATGATCTTAAAATAATTGTGGAAGGAATTAATGCATTATTTGGAGATCAAGTTAAATTACATGAAACTTTAGTAGTTTTGCAACAAAGACAAGTAGCTGCCGCAACTGCTTTTGATTTACAATTGAATGAAGAAATAAAATTATTACAAAGAACCAGAAATATTAGTCAAGATACAACTCAGAATACAAAAGACCAAGTAGATGCAACAAGAGTTCAAGTTACTCAAACAGGAATATTATACAGAGGGCATGTAGCCAATGAAGAAGCAGTAAGGAATAATTTAAAATTAATTAAAGAATCAAATAAAGAATCGGGAGGAGGTATATTAAGAAAAATAAAAAACATGAGAGCAGAGAAAAAAGTATCTACTGAATTAAAAAATGTAGAAGGTTTAAGAGGAGAAACACTTGAGAGACATAGAAAATCATTAGAAGGCCATGCAAAAGCTTTATTAGCTCAAGCTAATTGGACACATCAATTAAATTTAGAAGTAATTAAAGGAGAAGATGCTCGCAATAAAGTAATTAATTATGGTCAAGATAGAGTAAGTCAAATTAGAGCAGAACTTCTTAATCAACAAAAAATAATTAAAGAAGAAAAAAGATATCTAAAAGACTTAATGAGTAAAAAAATTATTGCACAAGATCAAAGAATATTAGATGCTAAAGATGCACAATTAAAAGCTAAAACATTTGATTTAGATAGAAAAAAAACTGAAGAATTATTTAAACAAAATTTTGCATTATTAAAGTCTGTTCAATTATTTGATTCAACATTAGCATCTAATTCAAAATTGTTAAAAACCAGCCAAGATGTTTTAGCCATAGATACTAAACTTGTAAAAGAAACTAAACATTATAATAAATTAATAGAAAAAGTCAAAAAAGGGAAAGATGAAGAAAAAAGATTTGATAGAGAACGTCTTGTTACTTTAGGAAAAATAGTTAATTTAGCTGCAAAAAGAACACAATCTGTTATTAAGGCTTTAAAAGCAGAAGCAGAAGTAAATAATAAATATCTAGAGCAAGTTAATTCTATACAAGAAATGAATTTAGAATTAGAGAATAATAAAGAAGTTAAAGATCAAATTCTCATTAGTTCATTAGAAGAAGAAATAGCATTAAATAAAATAGCTCAGATTCAAAATGAAATAAATGTTATTGAAAAAGAAAGAGCACTTGATGGTAAAGATGAAGTAGCTAGAAAATTTAAATTAAACGATCTTTATCATCAACAAAAAGATATAATTAAAAGTGAAATCATACAAGCTGAGAAAAAATTACAAAATGTTAGAGAACATCAAGCTACAATAATTAAATCTATTAATAATTTGTATGGAAAACAACTTGAAAATATTAGCGCTATAGGCGATGTTTTAGAAGAAGCGTTCAAACCTCTTGTTGCATTTGATTTTGATCAAAGACCTTTTACATCTGCTATTTTTGCATCTAAGGCCCTTGGTAAAAGTCTTCTTGAGATAGCTCAATTAAGTCCACAGCAAGTTATTAATGAATTGAATCGTGGTCTTCGTGAAGGGTCTGTTGATTTTAAATTATTTACTGGTCATGCTAGAGAATTGGCACAAAATATAGCGCGTATTGGAGCAGAAGAAAGAGCACTTCGTAGTGTCCAAGAAGATATTAGAAAACAACAATTTGCCACAAATGTACTTAGAATTGAAAGAGCACTTAAATCTGGAGTTAAAGATGTTGATGCAGCAGAAAAAGCTTATAATAAACTTAATGAAAGTTTTCAAGTTCTAAATCTTATAACTGGTAAAGTGGATCCTAGTGCTACACGAGAAAATCTTTTAATAATGGAAAGATTAGCAGCTAGGATAGCAACAGAATATGATAAATCTGGAAATGTTATTCAAAAAAATCTTACTAATTTACATACAAAATTAAACGAAATGTTGGGTGATATTCAAAGAATTACAACTGAGATTGCAAAAGAACTTGAAAAAACAAAGTTTGCTGATGTATTTTTTGAACAAATGTCATCTATTATACGTCAGTTGAAAGCGCTTGACGGTACTACTATTGAATTTAAAATAGATGATATTACTGCTCAACTCGCTAGGATGAATATTTATGTTCCTGCTACTATTCAAAAACAAGAAGGTGGTTTTATTAGTGGCTCAGGTAGAGGCGATATAGTTCCAGCAATGTTGGAACCCGGTGAATTTGTTATACCAAAAAATGTTGTGGATAAATTTGGTGTTGAATTTTTTGAAAGACTCAGAAGACCAAATACCGTAGATAAAATATCCACATTAGAAGGCATTAATAATGTTCAAAAATTCAGAACTGGTGGATTAGTTGGTGTTCAAGGATTCCAAGATGGAGGTGAAGTAACTGCTATTGAATTCTCCGTTCAAGAAGTTATAAAAGCATTTAATACTATAGAATTTTCCGCTCAAGAAGTAGCTAAAGCATTGAATACAATTGAGTTTACTGAAATAGAAGTTGTTAGTGCACTTAATGAAGTGGTTTTTGCTGAAGAAGAAGTTACAGCAATGTTGCGTGATTTAATTGAAGCAAAACAATTAATAGCTCAAATGGGAGGAGAAGAAAGATTTGGACCAGGAAGAATGGAAGCGTTGTTGGCTGGTCCAATAGAAGTTTTTAGAGAAATAGCACAAATGTATAGAGAATCAGACATTGAAGATGTTGTTGAAGCTGCATTTGCAAATGTTGTTATAGAAACATCTCCTAATTTTGAAGCCATAGTTGATGAGGCATTCGCAAATATGACAGTAACAGATAATTTAAATACAGATAAAATGATAGCTAAGAGTCAAGAAATTAAAACTTTAATTGCTCAAATAAAAGAACAAGATCGAATAGCTCCTGGCGACGAAGAAAGATGGATGAGTTTTAGTCTTGAATATTTAAAAGAAATGGCTTCATTGCCAGAAAAATTAGATTTGTTAGCAAAAATAGGTAAAGAACAAATTGGACCAGAAAAAAGACAAGAACTTTTAGCTTTACCTGTAGAAGAGTTAAGAGAATTAGCACAATCATTTAAAAAAGTTCCTCTTATTGATATATCAGATGAAACAAAAGAATTATTAGCACAACAAGATATTCAAATAAATCTTATTTATGAAGATCAATTTAATGTATTGAAAAAAGCACTTGCTTCTCTTGATCCAACAAATATTAGACTTGCTTTTAGTGAAACTGGATTAGACGTAATCATATCAAAAACAAAAGAAGCTCAAATTCCACAAGAGATGTTTGCCGATGTACCAGGAGCGCTAGGAGGACAACAACCAAGAGGACGACAAACAGGAGGTTTTGTTTCTGGTATTGGTTCTGGTGACATTATTCCGGCAATGTTAGAACCTGGTGAGTTTGTTATTCCACGTAATGTTGTGGATAAACTTGGTGTTAATTTCTTTAATAATTTAATACATGTTGAGAAAACTGAAGGATATAAATTTGGCGGTATTGTTGGATATCAAGAAGGCGGTGTTGCAGCTGAAGAACAAAATATAGTTTATATGTCTGATCCTATTACCAGTAGTATGTTGGCTTTGGGAGATATCATAGTTAAATCAATTGAAGGTTATGGAGCATTAGGAACTGTAATTAAAGATACTATAGGTAAATCAATTGAAGGTTATGAAGCATTAGGAACTGTGATTAAAGATACCGTATTACAATTTGGAGAAAGCGATAAATTACTTGGTGAACAAGAATTACAAATGGCAGAATCATTATTTGATAATTTGGAAGATGAATTTTCTATTTTTAGACAACATGGTGAATTTGATATAGAAAAATTATCTAAAGAAAGTCCAGAATTGGTTAGCGCAATATGCGATATTAAAAATGTAATATATAATTATCAAACTGCGGAAGAAAGAACTATTTTATTGACCAGAGAAAGGGCCACTCAATTAGAAGATATTTTAACTAGCAATAAAGCATTAGCAAATACAATGTATAAATTTAATGAAGATTTACAACTTCTTAGAGAATCATCAGGAGATGTAACTAGAGCAAATAAAGGATTAATAGGAGTTATAGAGGCTTCTGTTGCTAAAGAAATTCCAAATATTGCTAATATTGGAATGTTACAAGTAAGTGAAGATATATCAAAACAAATAGAAAAGAAAATTGGTCAAGAAATATCACCGAATGTTGTTATTTTAACCGCTAATAAAGTTGAATTTGAAAGACAACCTATTCCTGAAAGAGCTATCGCAACAGTTCCGGGTTTTCAAATAGGTGGTCCTGTTCCCGGTATTGGTTCTGGAGATATCGTTCCAGCAATGTTGGAACCTGGTGAATTTGTTATACGCAAAGATATAGTAGAAAAACTTGGATTAGGTTTCTTTAAAGATCTGAATAAATTTAGAATGGGTGGTGTTGTTGGATTGCAAGATGGAGGTGTAGTTACAGCTAGTCCTATTTCTTTTGTAAATAGTGAGATTGAAATATTTGGAAATACATTAAGTGTGATAAATGAAAAGTTTAAATCATTTGGAGAAATATTAGATAAAATACTTTTTTCAGCAGAAAAAATACCAACAGAAGAACCTCTTCCATCTTCTAAAGAAAGTGTTTCAGTCATCCCTGAAATAAATGAAGAAGGTTTGATGAATTTAAGTAAGGCTGTTATGGAAACGGTATTTCCAGCAGCAATGGAACCATTTGTTGAACAGGCAAAAGCTGCTAGTGAAGAATTTGATAAAATCGCAGAAGATACAAAGAATATTGCAGAAGATACAAAGGAAATTGAAAAAAATATTGAAAGTGAAGAATTTCAAAAAATTGCAGTTGAATTAGAAAAAGCTAAAACATTAAATGTTGATTTTGTAAACAAATTAAAAGAATTAGCCAATGTATCTAAAAAAGATATTGATATATCTAAATGGGGTGCTCTTGTTGAATTAGCTCGTGAACTTAAAATAGATCCACTTATCATTCTTCAAATGGAACAAATAGCTGTAGAAACAGATTCTACTAGTGTAGCTATGAATAAATTAACACAAGAATCTGGTAATTATTTTAGTCAAATTAAAGATATTATTGCTGGCGTAGGCAAAGGTACAATACCTGCTGGAAGAGCTATCGCGGGCGTTCGTGCAATTATTAGTAAATTCAAATCAGAAGTTTCAAATGCTAATAAAGAAGTTGTTGAATTTGCCGAAGCTTTATTGAGTGCTTTTGGCCCCAAATTAAGAGCAGCAATACAGTCTACTGTTAAACTTTTTAAAGATGTATTTGGTAGAATTTTACCAGGATTATTTGGTGGTTTCTTAGATAGTTTTATTAAAACACAAGTTGATATAGTTGCTGGCGCAAATGAAGCGGCAAAAAATACTTCTGATTCATTTTTAGATGCTCGCGCTGATCTTGTTGAATCTTTGAAACGGAATGAAATTTCTTATTTTGATTACTTTAATAAACTTGAAGATCTTAATAAAGATACTAGTGATAATATGGCCGATGCTGCTATTCAGGCAGAAGAAGATAGAGTAGAAGCAGTTGGTGACGCAATTGTAGGTTTGACTAGCACAATAATGGATGAAATAAGTAAATGGATAGATGGATTTGATGATTTCTTTGGAAGAATAATTGATGGTTTTGTTGATATTGGTGTGGGCATAGCAGATTCATTGGGTGAAGTTGGGGCTTTGATAGGACAAATTGTTGAAGTAGGTATTGGTGCTCTTGGTGCAGCTGGTGGTGCGATTGGTGGTGGTGGAATAGCAGCAGCAGTTGGTGCTGCTGCCGGATCTGTTGTGCCTGGTGTTGGTACAGCAATTGGTGGCGCTGCTGGCGTTGCTATTGGAGCCATTGTTGGTGGAGCAGTTGGTTCTGTTCTTAAAACAGCTATACCAATTGTTGGCGATATTATAAAAGCATTTGAACAAATGGCTTCTGCTGCGATCAAAGGAATTCTTGATATTATTCCTTATATTATTGAACTTGGTGCAATGAGAAAAGAAGAATTTGAAGCTCTTGTTGGTTATACAGATGAATCCGGTGAATATATCAAAGGTGTTCTTGAACTTCTTCCTGGTGATATTGAAACATTTACAACTCAATTCGCCGAAAGACTTCCTATTATAGTTGAAAAATTTGAAGAACTTTTACCTGATATTATTACTGCTCTTGTGGGTGGCGTTAATAGCGCAGAAAGAATGCTCGAAGGAGCAATACCAACTGTATTCAGAGTAATCACTGAAAATCTTGAAAAGATAATTGATTTAGCTATTCCACAATTCTTTAGATTCTTTAATTCTGTTTTAGATTCTCTTCCAAATTTGTTTACTAGTATCTTTAATTCAATAGTTTCAAGTGCTAGAAAAATATTGAGTGGCGACCAACTTACTGTTTTATTCCAAAATATAGTAGATACAATTACAGAAATATTTACTTCATTTGCTAAAGATTTTGCTCAACCATTATCTGAAGCACTGAAAGAGAATTTACCAACTATTATTACGTCTATGACCGATACATTAGTTGATGCAATTCCAATTTTAACAGATGCGATGGTTATGATAATTGATGCAATGATTTCTGTTCTTAGTGATCCTGCTATTCAAGCGGCTATTAGACGTGCAATTTTTGCATTGCTTGGCGCTATGTCTGATGCATTCAGAGAATTATTTCCAATATATACTGCAATACAAAATTTTGTTACTTTTTTAGGTAATATTGTGAATTTATATTTTTTACCACTCATTATTGCTATCGGATTAGTAGTAGGACCATTGATTGCTTCTGCCGCAGCATTAATAATTATTGTAGGTATTATTGGAGGAATTGTTTTAAAACCTATAATCGATATATTTACATTTTTTGCCGATGTAATAAAAGCAGTTAGTGAAAAATTAAAAGAAAGCGAAAAAATTAAAGAATCTATTGCTAAAATACAAAAAGCATTCGATCGTATTGGTAAGGCTTTCAGTAGATTATTTGCAGCATTTAGTCCTGATAAAGCTAATCCAGAATTAATAAACGATATTGCAGATGCAATTGTATATTTAATCGAAAATGGATTAATGCTTCTTGTGCCAGTTATTGAACTTGTGGCCGATGGTCTTGTTTGGTTGATTGAAAAATATACTGAGGCTATAGAATCTTCTGGTGATTTAATTCATGTATACGATCTTTTTGTAAATATTTTTCAAACAATTAAAGATAATATTCCTTATTTAGAAGAATTAAGAGAAGTAATGCGATTATTAGGAGAATTGATAGAAACAATATTAATTGCTGCTTTTAATAATATAATGGCTGCGATTAATAATGTAATAGACGCTTGGAATGATTTTGTTGAATTTGTTGATCTTATATTAAGTCCAATTTTTAGTGTTTTAGAAGAAGTATGGCAAAATTTTGTTGATTGGGTTAGTGATATAGTGAGCCCAGTATTAGATCCTGTTATGGAAGCTTGGCAAAATTTTGTTGACTTTATAGATAATACAGTAATTGCTGCTTTTGATAATTTGAAACAAATAATACAAACTATTATAAATTTAATTCCTGGAGTAGATACTGGTGATACTGATGATACGACAACTAGTGATAATAGATTTGTAGAAGCGGGAAATCGATTTGCAGAAGGAGATATTCTTGGAGGGTTTGGTGCTATAATAACAGGTAAACATCAAGGTGGTATTTTCTCAACACCCACAGATCCAAACAGTCTTATGTTTGCCGATATGTTAGGGCTTCGTATGGATGAAGGTTTGGCTCTTCTTCTTGAAGGAGAAGGCATTCTTACACAAGCTGGTGTTGAAGCCATTGGTGGTGAAAAAACAATTAAACAAATTAATGAAGGAAAAAATCCATTTACAGGTGAACAAAATTTTGATACAATGCAATTTGATGAATTAGAATTAGATATACCACCCTGGATGTTGGAAGGATTCCATCAAGGAGGAATATTTAATGTTCCTACAGATCCGAATAGTCGTGCATTTTATGAAATGCTTGGTTTACATTCCAACGAAGGCTTAGCATTACTTCTAGATGGGGAAGGCATTCTCACACGCAATGGTGTTGAAGCTATTGGTGGTGCTTCTGCTATTGCTCAATTTAATGATGGAGAAAATCCATATGCAGCAGATATGCCAGATATGCCACATAAATCACCTAAAGCCGCAAAAGCAGCAGCAGAGGCAGCAGCAAAGGCAGCAGCAAAGGCAGAGGCAAAGGCAGAGGCAAAAGCAGCAGCACAAATGTCTTCTGCATCTAGTTACGATAGCGACAACATTGATAATGGCTATGGAAGTGACAATGTTGGTGTAAGCGGTCAAACAAGAGCTGACACTGGAGTGGGCACATATGATACTGGAATGAGCACAACACAAAAAACTAATATCGAAGTAAATATTGATATGTCTGGTTCACAGTTCCAAAGCGAAACAATAGCTGATGATGTTGAAGAACAAATAGTTGGTTCTATGCAAAATCAAGAAGGAGCCATGTATGAAGAAATTGACACCAAATATGGAAACGATACAATGTCTGGAGTGAAACGTAGATAAAAATGGCTGCAATTACACCAATAAGCCCAGTTCACGATCAAAAGATTGCCGCTACAAATGCGTCAATTATTATAGATTTTGATAACAATCCAAAACTTGTGAGAATTAATAATATATTAGCTTATGATAATATATCTGGTTTCCAAAATTTTTATACTGGAAATATAATAACTTATGATAGCAAAAAACGAATTATTTTAAATCCTCCTTCTTCTTTTATTAGAGACGCAACAATACCTGTTCATGCTGAAGATGATAACATTAACGAACTTGATTATTATTTTACATCATCAATAGATCAAATGACAACAAGTGACGACGCTTCATATCCAGATATCATTGATATTGATGGAACAAATGTGTTTGTGGGATATGAAAAACGAGATCCTACAAGTTCTGCTATTGGTGCTATTTCTATCAATATGCGAAAACACGATCCAAACACAGCAGAAGTAGAAGTTATCACAGGTCGTTTTATTGGATATGGTGTAAATCCGGTTTCAGGAAAACTTATCACATTTATTAATATCAATGATGTTATCTATGCTACAGAAGCTCTTGCAAGTGATTTGCCAGTTACATTAACAAGTGTTTCTGATCTTAGAGATTATTTAGCAATATCTCCTGGTGTTGGTCTAAAAGGACCAACAAGTAAAACTCAATTTTATGTTAGAAAATTAACAAAGACAGATACGATACGAACTACACCTGGAGCTGGCAATTGGTATGAATCTTTTAAAACACCATATGCATCGGCCAATCCAGTTCCACAAATTATTAGTATTGATCCTATTATACTTAGGATACCATATCCAACTTCTGAACCAGAACAGTCCGCTATTCAAGGTTATTATGTGGCGCGAGTATATCTTCCAACAAATACAATAAGTGGAGGTTTCCATTTTGTGGCTTTTCCTGAAGGAGCTACATTTGTTGATTGGGCAGATGAAGGCAAGCCCTTTGATGTTGGATACATTGTCATAGGTGTGTATAAATTTAGTGAAGATCAGGTTGAAGACATAGAAGGTCCGCGTTCTGATTATATTGAGATACCACCTTTACTTGGAGCAGATATTTTACCGGTTTCTCCGGGTAACGGTTTATATAGTTTTACCACGAAGATACAATATATTCGAGTTTCATATGAATATGATGATACTATTAGAACGACGCCTGGGGTTGGTAGATGGTCATCAATATCTGTTGATGGTTTTGGCTCGAAAGGAATAGGTTCATAAAATGTCAAGATTAATTAAAGTCAAAGATCATCACAGACTTTCACTTGCTGAAATTTATGCCTTGAGTGGAGACGAATCTGGATTTACACCAAAATTTAAAGGTGAAATATTTATGGATTTTATTGATATACGAACTGGTAAAGTTAAAAAGCACAAACACATTAAAAATACCAGAACTTGGTGGTTCAAGAATGTAGTCATGGAAGGGCAACATATTGATACTCAAGGAAATGTATTTATTGCCAATGATGATGGTGATTGGCATGTTAGAAAGAATGTGGTTAGATGTACATATGGTGACAATGGTGCAACTTATTTTGTTGATTCAACTATTACACGAACACAGTCACCATCAACATATATTTATCAATATGTTGCACAATTCAATGCCGCACCTGCTGGAACTATAAAAACAATTAATGCAGTTGGTATTTGCGGATCAACACGAATAGACAAAGCAACTTATGCTCATATTGCTCATAATGTTCTTGCTGCAACTAGACTTTCTGGTGCTGGAGAAACACAAGATGAATATACAATTTTGAATATTACTTACAAACTCACCTGTACTATATGAGGTAGGAAATGTCTTCCAAGCTTTCAAGTGGATATGGTTTTGCTATTGACAGAAATGGTCATAAACGTATCAAAAGTAATTACAATATACCCACAAAAGTAAAAGAATTCTTACTTAATGCTTGGATGAATGATAAATATTTATTTGTTTTTGAGAATAATAGGTGCCAAGCATCTCCTTTATTCAATAGATACAATAGAAAACGATATGAAAGTTCAGCCCTTAAAATTGGAGGAACTAAGTATATTAATAATCTTTATGGCGGGTGGGAAGCAGATTATGGTGCGGTTGATTTTAGCGTAACCGATTGGTATAGAAATAGAAAATATGTTTCTAAATCATTAGTAGAGGCAGATAATTGCGCTGCTATTAGCAGCATTGGTGTTCATTATTATCCATATGATGATACACCATGGTCTTCAAATGTAGAACCCTTTTTGCCCAATTCTTCATATGCAATGTTTTTAATGACAAATATTGATGTGCCAGGAACAGAAATTGGACCAACTTATAAACATGAAATAGGTTCTACATATATATTTGACAGTGCTAGTGATACTCCTTCAAGTCAAGGTAATATTGTTTTCAATGGTGTATTTGATCCACCAGAAGGACTTGAAGGTAGCCGTACAATCCAAGTTTATTTTGTTACAAGTGGAGGGACAGGAACTTCTACAGCAACGTCTGGTTCAAATGGAGCAGTTGCTACTGGAGATCCTGATAGATTCATTGATAGTACAGCAGGAGCTTTCGTCGTTGGTGATGAAGGTAAATATATCAAAATAAACTCAGGTCCAAATCGTGGTATTTACAAAATTCCGACTGGCGGCTATATAGACGCAAACACTGTTGATACTGATGCAATGACAATTAATCAAGGATTCACAACAGAATCTTCAATTGATTGGGAAATGGTCACAGGTCCGATTGGAGAATATTTTTTCCGTACAAGACCATATACGCATGGTACTTCATGGAGTAATGGTTTTGTTGGTTCAAATTCTTCATATTTACCATTAAATCATCTTGGACATGAACTTGGTAATAGAACATTAGTTGGTTTGCAACAAGTTCGTAGATATATTTATGATAGAGGAGGAAGTTGGTGGTGGATTGTTAAGCATCCTACTTCTGACGGATTGTATGGACTTATGCGTTGGTGTCATATGTCGCCAAGTGGTATGGATCCTGTTTATCGTAATGAAGACATCGGTGGAAGTATGCCAACGGATTTATTTAATTGGTCTGACATTGGTATAGATGATGCTGATAAAATTTGGGTTGGAGTTGAAGATGCGACATCATCTACAAATAGATTGTTTAGGATAGATCCATATCCAGGTACACCACCAGACGCATCTTCTCCAACAAAACTCGCCGCATATGGAAAACAATCTAATATTTATACAGCAGATGGTTTAACTGCTAGTACAGTTTTGGGAATTTGTTGTGATGATAGTCAAGCTATTGCCGCTGGTACAAGAGTTTGGATCTTTAGCGGAGATGATGGTTCAACAGAAGGCGAAGGTGGTATTACTTATACCGATGATTATGGAACAACATTAAAACGTATTCATATTTTACATACTATTGTAGGCGAAACACTAACTGTTGTTAATGGTAGCCCCAATGTAACAGGAGGCACAAGTCTTAATACAAAAATAGCAGTTGGTGATTGGATCAGATTTGGAGCAGATACAAGAAGTTATGAAATTTCTGCACGCGCAGCTACTACAATGACTTTGGCAGAAAATTATCAAGGTGTTGGCGGTAGCTATAGCGTTCAGAAAGGAGCATTAACTGCAAATGAATCGGTATTATTAAATATCGGTGTTTATACTGCACAAAGTAGCGCTAATGCTGACTTTACGCATTCTCCACCATGTGATTATGATAGCAATGGACGTTTGTATTGGATTCCTTCTGGAAGAGATCGTGTATGTAAATGGGACGAAGCCACAGGACAAGTAACGACCGCTACAGCTTTAGATCTTGGACAATCAGTAACAGCGGCGAATCCTTCTTCATTGAAAATATCAAGAGTTCCAGATGTTGCTGGTTCTGGTGATAGTATTTGGCACGATAATATTTGGATAGGTTTATTTGATACAACCAATGGAGGTTGGGTTCGTATTCAAAATGAAAATTTTGATTATGTAAATAACACCGCTGCTATAACTGTATTCGCAGATGCAGGTAGTGGACAAGTTACTGTTACTAGTAATGGTCATAGTTTGCAAAATGGATGTGAAATACAAATTTCTGGTACAACTAACTATAATGGTTTCTTTGTAATTAGTAATGTAACAACAAATACGTTTGAAATTACCGATACATGGGTTGCTAATGACGCAACCGGGACATGGTTGGTAATTGTTACACGTTATCATTGGTCGACTATTAACAATTTCCCAAAAACAATTGATTTAACATACACTGCTGATAGCTCAAAAGCGGGTTTCGGAACCAGAGTAGAACCTAAAACTGGACAAATATATCTTACACATGATTACTATATTGGTGATTTAACAATAGTTAGAGTTGTTTCTATAAATATGGATGATGGATCATTAATAACAGAAAGTTCACATAATGTCAAAATGACCTCAAGTAATTCAGGCGATTTAAGTTGGAATACAGAGAGAGCGATTGGAGTTATGGATTTTGATGATTCTGGGCTTGGTTCTATGTTGGCTTTCCCATTTGGTGTGATGCATCATAACACCCAACCGGGTGCAGCAGTTTTATCGCCTATGTGGATTTGTCAAAGATGGAGCGGAAGTGTATGGCTTATGGGACCATTAAATCAAATTAATGCAAATATTGATTTTGATGGTACGCCAAAAGTAGAAAATTTACCTACAGTTGGTAATGGTTTGCGAAGAGTTCATGATTGGGATGAAGAATTGTGGGCTGATGTACAAATACGATTTGAACAAAATGGTGGTGCTACTCCACAAAATCAAGAATATATAAGTGATGAATCAGCAACTAGCACTTGTTATATGGGCACTGGTAAAGATAATTTAGCAAAAGCAACATGGGGGGTTGATGTTTACGCGACGCCTACTGTTTACAGATTAGATGAACCAGTCAAAGATTTAGTAAATCAATGGACATCTAATGGTGGAATTGATGGTGGATATAAAAGTGGCGGTGTTGCAGCTGATGTATTGACATTTTCAAGAGGTCCTGCTGAGAATACTTATTCAAAAGGTTGGGGTCATTCTCCATATTGGAATACAAGAAATTGGACTGATAATAATCCCGATCCATTACAACTTATGGCTGCACTTAGGATAGATGATGAATTTGAACTTGATAATGATGGGATAATAGCACCTGGTAGTAATTTAGATAGATTCCAAAGTACAAGTTATTCATTTGTGGTAAATGATGTTGGCAAAAGTATCATTACAGAAGGATATACAGGAGCAAATAATGGTCAATTTGTAATTACTGATTCTGTTCCATCCGCCACATGGCCCGCCAGTACTGTGACGGTAACACCAAATTTCAATGCTAATGAAGTTGTCGCTGTTGGCAAAAGATGGAAACTACGTGACATACCTGCCGTTGGATATGTTGCTTTACAAGTGGCATATATTATGTATGTTAATAACGCATCAACAGTTCTTAATTTCAAACTTTATAGTAGCAGCACATATGGTGAGTCTTGGAGTTTGCAAAAAGAAATGGAAGAAATTTATAATAAATCAGCCAATGATAGTCTTGGTCAAGATAATGGATTTTTTAGTTTTCAAGAATTTGGACAACATGAGGCATCTGCATTTAATGTATCATCATCTTTTATTAGTGGTGCGTTTACAATATTCTTCAGATTAACAAATATTGTTATTAATTCAAGACGCAGACAATATTGGAAAATTTTTAAAGATCTTATAAGTACTGATAACATTGATTTTAATGTTGCTGGAATTATGTTATTCGATGATAACTTTAATATTCTTGGGCGCTCAAGTTATCATAAAATAGAAGATGCTGATGATTCATTATTTTCTGCGTGTTTAGTTGGAAGACCAATGTTAGTGCCATATGAAAGTACAACAATAGGTCAGCCAAGTGGAAGTGAAACATTCACCGATCTTATTAGTGCGGCTAGTGAAAGTTTCTATGAACATAATGGCACAAATACAGGACAAGTTACTTTAGGCACAAATTTCACTTCAACAGACTATTATTTCTCATACAAAGATATTGGGAAATACATTCGTATTAATGAAAGTGGATATGTTGATAATGGTTTTCATGTTATTACTGGTATTGTATCGTCAACACAAGTTGTATTAGGTTCGGTCGGTTTGTTAAATCAAGCAAATCTCGATTGGCAACTTCTTTCATTTGGTCCTGGAGATTTTGTGCGATTCACTAGTGATACATTGCTCTCACACAGAGAGGGCGTAGAACTTGAAGATGTTTATTATGAAATACTTGATGTTCCATCTAATACTACTATTCAATTAGCAAACACAGAATTGCCTGTGCAAATTGGCGGCTCTTCATGGAGTTCTAATTTTGATATTAATAGAGATCCAGATAAAACTAGTGTTAATACACAATATAGTGATTTTACAACTGGTGGATATATGACATATGATCCTAAATTTGGTACTTTATTCTATAGTGATAATATTGAATTCATTGAAATAGAAAGTGGAGTTTCTGCTACTTCAACAAAAGAATGGGGTGGCGCTGCTATAGATAATGATGGTGATGGCAGAGTTGATGCTGTTAATATAGGGACTGTATTGGCTGGTAAAGACGGTTCATGGACGGTCGTTGCTGATAATGGATCTGGAAAAGCTAGATTCACTACTGGAGCGATAGCTCATGGAATGTCTGTTGGAGACTTTGTAACACTTTATAGCGGTCCTGATTATGATGGCCAATACAAAATCATAACAGTTTCAGATGCAACTCACTTTGATATTGATGTTACTTATGCGGCGTCAGCAGACACAGGTAGCTTCAGTTCAATTATTGGTCCAGGAGATTATATTCTTCTGACTGGTAGTTCAAATTATGGTCGCAGAGTTCTTGAAATTAGAGATATTACTAGAGGTGGCGCCGCTACTGATGTTAGATTCACGTATGACGAATTGTATCCTAGCGATACTTTCACAAACTGGTACGTTTATACAAGACGCGAGTGGTTACGCACAGCACAACGCAGAACAATTACAGTTCTTAACGAAACGCCATAGGTGAAAAGATGTATCAATGTATATATGAAATCTTCAACAACACCGAAGATATGCTCAAGTTTTTTGATATGTCTGAGATTGCAGAATTAGTTGTATCTCCAGTTGTCGTATCTATAGAGTCAGGAACAAGTCATAAATTTTTTAGTGATGATATTAATTTTGAACGTATACGTGAGAATTTAAAAGCAAAATGTTTAGAGCTTGGTGTTCCAAATAATAAACAAGGCGTTTATGTAACTATTTCTACACCAGGCGAAGAAGACGAATAATGGTTTGGGATAATCCACCTGTTAGAATATCAGAACGTGGCGCAGCAATACAGCCATGTTATATTTATGTTAATTCATTAAGTAAAGGATTTTTAGTTTACAATGGTGTGCGTTCTGCACAACACACATTTTTTGTTAAAGAATATCCAGGTTCCACTGATACATGGATTATTAATGTTGATATTGGTATTGTTGATTTTTTTGATATTGGTGAATCAGAAACAAATAATAATGTAATTATTGCTTATAGTCATAATGAAAGAATGTATAGACTAGAGGTAGATTTTTTAAATAGAGTTGTGGTTTCTGGACCAGAATTTGTATTTGTTGGTGAATTTCCCGCATTTGATAAACAAAAACCACCTAAAATAGATTATATAAGAAAAGACAATTTAAGACATAGAGCAGATATTTCAGGCTCATCAAGAGAATATGAAGTTGGTGATTCACCAGATAGATTATTTTTACAAATTGCAGCTGATAAATATTATGGACAAAATAAAATGAGATTTGCTGCTCAAATGATACCAGCGCAATATATTGCCTTACCATTTAGTAATATTGCAGGAACAATACTTAGATATAATGGGCAGACAACACTTTCAGGTCCACGTAGATTAAAAGATTTATCTGTAAATACATATCATTTACCAATTGATGTTCTTCCTATACATATAGATTATGGTCTTTTATATGATGATTCATATACACCTCAAATTACTTGGGCTGTTCCATCAGTTGCGTTTACTATAGAAGCGTGGATTTATGCTAGATTAAGTAGTAATTTTTCTTATGTAATGGGTGGAACCGATATAGAATTTTCATATAAAAATAATGGTATTCTTAGATTTATGTTTTCTAATATTGATGTTCATATATTTGAACAAGATGTTTCGGATATTATTGTTCAACCAGATCAATTAATTCATATATGTATTTCTCATACATGGGAGTCGCCTGATGATACTTTTTTAACAATTAATGGCACTGTAGTAAGCGCCAAATGGATAACAACAGTTGGTGGTAGTATATTATCATTTATTTTTGTTGATCCAGCAACTACAAGAGTAACAACTGCAACATCACACGGACTTAGTAACAACGCATATGTTAGAATTAAAAATACAACAAGTTATAATGGTATATATAGTATATCAAATGTTACATCTACAACATTTGATATAGCGTTTATTCATGTTGGTACTGATACGGGACATTGGACCGCTCGTGGTGGAGAAGAAGATCCAGGTTTTATTAATGTTACTTCTGATATTGTTTTAAGCAAAGATGATTATCTTCATAGTATGAGAATATTAAATATAGCTCGTTCTTCTGTTCAAATACGAAGTTATATAGATGGTAAATCTTTGTAGGAAATACAATGCCAGATATTTATGCGGGTTCACATGATTATCTTGATATTTTGCCACCATATGTGGTAAATGAATTTCCTATACCTAATAGTGCAGGTATATCTGTTGAATCATCTATTGGTTTTGATTGGCTTGATTTAGCACCCGGAACACTTCCAGATCCGTCTACATTAAATATCAAATTATATATTAATAATAATTCAGCAATAAATATTGTTATAAATGGTGTTGTACAAACAGGCTTTGATTTGTCTTTGGTAACAATTTTAAATGGTTTACATGTTATCATTGATCCAGATGATTATTTAGATGAAGCATCTACATATAGAATAACCATAGATGGAGCAGATTATTATGGAAATGAAATGGATACTCATGAATGGACTTGGTATACAAGTAGATTATTTCTTACAAATTCAAAATGTTTTTTAGTTAATACTAAGTTAAAAAGTGTTTTAGCACAAAGTTCATATTTTCAATCTAAAATTAAAGAAACATTTGCTGGTAGTCATGGAAACATTTCTCTTAATGTAGAGCAGACTATAGATTTAACTCCTACAGAGCAATTTGAAATTAGAACAGTAAAGTCTGGTAGACTTGATGTAAGACTCAATACACAATTGCTTAGAGAAGTAGAGCTAGGAAGTGGTCAGATTACCTACAATGAAGAACGAGCTACGAAAGGTAGTTTTCAACCGCCTCATTATGTAATCGAAGATGCAGATGGAGAGGTTTATGGTCTTGATTTAACAATGAGTAAACATATATTTTGTACTAATTATTCTGGAAAGAATATTATAAAATTTGCAATGTGTGATAGAAATGATGAAAGCTTTTTTGTATTTATACATGAAACTAGATGGCCATTACCTGGATATCAACCATTCGCATATTCAATAGCTAAAGTTGGAAAAACAGATAGCAATCCTATTAGCGGGCTTGTTGGTATTAAAACAGCAGACGATGTTGTTAAAGTTTCTGAAAATAGATTTTTAACTGTTACAAGATATTATTATTCTACACCACTTTATCCCAATCCTCCCGCTATTTATTTTACAATATTAGATGATAATCTTAATATAATTTATCAATCAGAAGCTTATCATTTTCTTCAATATCTTGAGCAAAACAATCTTTCTCCATTAACAGATAAAGGATATTTAGATGCAACCTTATATTCTGATGGAAATGGAAGTGTATATTGTGTTGTTAGTTATTCATATAATTTTTCAATAACAAGTAGTTTTAAATTGTATTTTATGAAATCAACTGACAGCGGGTATAATTGGGAGATGGTTAATGCACCAGGAACAAATGAACATTTAACAGTTAACAACCCAGTACAAGATGAAATATCTGGTCTTGAACCACGAACAACAAATTATCAAGAACAACGTGATCCAAAACTTTCATATGATGATGTAAATGAATATTTCATTCTTACTTATACTACTAAAGATGTTTATAATAAAATTGGCACTGGTGATACAATTAGTGGCACAGCTCCAAATATGACTTTAACAGATTCAGCTGGAATATTTTCTATAAACGATAATAATAAATTTATTACTATAACAGGCGCAACAACCCCATCTAATAATGGAACTTTTCCTACAAATTATAACGGTCCAACACAAATTAATTATACAAATGCTTCTGGTGTTGCAGAAGGTTATACAGGTGCATGGACAATAGATAACAACAGTGTATTAAGAAGAACTGTTACTATGTTTTCTAAAGATTTTATTAATTGGAGTAGATTAAATTTTCCAATATATAAATCAAACATAGGAACACTTTCTACAGCTGAATATTTACAAGAATCATCTGGTCTTTATAGATTTAAAGATAAATATTGGTCTATTGGACGTACTTATGTTGAAGGAGATGCTGGTACTTCATTAAAAAATAGCGTATGTGTGTTTGATCATGATAATCAAATTTATGGTTATAGAAGAGGTTCATTTTGGAATGGTATTGAATCAATTTCATATCCTCCATCTGATTCTGAATTTAAAGGAGCTTTAATTACACATTTTGAAGCTAAAGTATTTGATGATATTTTATATATAGCTGCGAATTGTCATAATGGTGATGGATATACTATTCATGCTATTGGGGTTCCAACAAATATACCAGATAAAACTCCTTATTCTCATGCTTATTTTGGTAATCATGATGCGCCAAATAATAAATATGGATATACAGCTACAATTACTGGGACACCAACTACAATTCAAACAGATTATGGTTTTGCGATTCAACTAACAACCGCTGATACAGCATATTATACATATAGTTATCTAGATAAAGTTTTTCTTCGTTATAATGGTTTTAAATTTAAATTAATTGTAGCTAGATCAACAAACGCAGGAACATATGATTCTGATATAGCTCAACGTGTATATGTTAAAATACCCACACAAGATAGTTTAAATCATTTCTATTTCACCGTGCGTATTGGAACAAATGGTATTAAAGTTGTTAATGAAACAACACCAACAGAAAATCTTATACACAATCAAACATTGTCGTATTTAGAGTTTATTGAAATATTGGTTGTTGCTGTTCAAAGATCTAATAATACTCAAATGGATATTAGAATGTTTGTGAAAGATTACAATAATCAAACATTTGAAGATGTATGGATTGAATCGTCGGGTTCAAATGTTTTTGGTATTACTGCTGGCGTTTCAGTAGGAGAATTCTCATTTGGCTTGAAATCTGCTCCATCTGCTGCATCTGAATATAATTGGAAAGCAATTTATATGGTGAATAAAGATTTACTTGATGATATAAATTTTACATTTAATGATGGAATTATAAATTATGTAACCGGCAACAATGATGAAGCATTGATTCCTATTCCAATGCAAATAGAAAATGTAGTTCAACAATCTATTAAAGGAATGAATTTTAGGTGGTATGGAACTGACGCAATAAAAACAGATAAATGGAATTTTGAAGTTGATAGCGATTTTGAAGCTGAAAATATATTCAATAAAGCTCCTAGTATTTGTTATCGTTCTGCTAATACAAGTATTGAACAAACCATTACTCTTCAAGCATCAGATGATGATTTAGGAATGTATATTTTTGATACCATTTCATTTATGCACACTAATTTTAGATATGTAAAAATTCAATGTAATGATGATGGTTCAACTTGGTCTCCTGCTACTTATGAAAAAATAATTGATATGGCTCTCGATACAGGTACAATTGCTGCTACGTCTGAAAGAACAGATGAAGATTTATTGATTGTACGTTGTACAAATAAAGATTGGAATCCTGGGGAATTAATTGGAAGATATTTGATGCTTGAAAGAATTTATGAGCCACACAATACAACTCCAGCATTAAATAATGATTATAAAAATGTCGCATTTAAAATATTAGATAATGGAACTGATTTTATATTGATTAGCACTAAAGGATTATTAAAGGATGAATTAAATACAGATTATCCAAATCATGATTATGATAATATGCGTGTTGTATCTAGTGAAAATTTCTTGATTTATGATACAAAAATTGCTGTAATTACAAATGATCCAGAACTATTTAAATATCTGAGAATAAGCATTGCTCAGTCTGTTTCTTATTCAACTGCATGGGGAAATAATCAACCTATTTTACCAAATGAAAGAAGTTGGCAAATAGGAGAATTTGATATAGGACAAAGAATTCATTTAACACAAAATGTAGATTATCCTTATGATGAAGAAATTGATAGAAGAATTAAAATACAAGAAGAAAGCGATGGAAGAATAGAAGTAACTAATACAGGGAAAGAACAAAGAAAGTTTTTCTTAAATTATAGAATTCTTAGCAATAATGATAGAGATGAACTTAAAGCACTTTATAATTCTGCTAATGAAAGTGGAGAACCTTTTTGGTATATACCAGATTTAGTAAATGATCCAGAAAAAGTATATTTAGTGGTGTTCAATAAGGACTTCAGTGAATCAAAAATGTTGCCAGAATATCAGGATGTTAAAATAATATTAGATGAGGTTGTTTAATGATCACCCCTAAAATTGGATTTCTTAGCGATAGAATGATTCGTTATGGAACATTTGTATCTGAAACAGATTCATTCTCTAAATATGGAGTTGTTTTTAATAGAGTTAATGATAGTGAAGATAATGTAGCTGAATTATCAATTATAGATCAAGATCCAACAGTTGATTTACATCAAGATGGTATGTCAGTTAAATGTCTAAGAACCGGACCATTGATCGATAAGCATGATAATTATCGTTCTCCATTTTTAAGTGATGATTTTTCTTTAGGTGTTTCTCGTATTGAAATCAAAGATAATGAAGAAACCACAGACTATAAAAGTAAAGATGAATATTGGGCGCAAAGAGAATATGTAGAAATAACAGATGAAATTGATGAGCTTCTTTACCATACGTGCCACTCAGATGGTACTGTGATGATGATGGCTTATGTAACTGCTGGCGCATCAGACAATACAGCTAAAATTTATGTAAAAATTAGAGATGAAACTACTAGAACTTGGGGTTCTGCGATATTAGTTGATGAAGTATATAGGAAATTTAGTACATCAATAATTGTAGGTTTTCATAATATCACTCCTAGAATTGCGTTCGTAACTGTACCAAATCTTGGTACTTTACTTTTTTATTTTGGTTTAAATGACGATGCGCGCACATATATTTATGAGACAACCAGGCAAGAACAACTTGTTTATTCTGCTATTACCAAAAATAATGGAACAACGTGGAGCAGATATAGTTCGTTTATTATTGAACCACATTATGGAAATTTAGTAAATGTTGGCAGTGAAGTTGATAATCTTTATAAACCATTAGCTTATAATACTACTGCTCAAATAAAAGCAATATATCATAATAATAAAATTGTTCTTGGTTTAATGATGAAAAATAGTACAGGATCTGTTGTAAAAGACCAAACAATTGGAGTTGGAACAGTCGGATTAGATACATTTGAAGATACATTATATGTGGCTAACGAAAATAATAGAATTAAACCATATACTGTTGCAGTTAAATTAGGTGCATCATATGTTTGTTGGGACGACGGCGATGGTAAATTTATTTTAAGTAAATTTTTTCCAGGTGCTATTGATTTAGTACATTCATCTGTTGATTATGATTCAAAAGAAATAAAAATAGTTGAATCAATTGATACATGGGGACCTGTAGATGATTGTGGTATTGAATATGAATTAGATGGATTATATTTTGAAAGATTCTTGAATATTGTTTACTCTAAAGATTTAGGAAAAAGTTGGAGCGTTGTGCCGAATGAATTTCTTTCTCAAACATATGAAGGACCATTTTTATCAGAGAATAAAAATATTGGTGGTACTGGTTCTGATGAGTATGAGTTTGCTCTTCCTGGTAATTTTGGTTTGGGTGTTGATCCTGAAAGTGATAAAGTTGTTCTTGTGGTGCGTAGTAGTGGTTTATATACTTATGGGTCTCCAGTAATCACACATGAAGTAGAAAATATTTCTAATCTTTATTTCTTTTACAATGTAGATGATGATCTTTTTTATTGGGAATCTAGTAGAGTTGAAGGATGGTCATATAATTTGATAGATGGATATAATATAGACGAAATAGAACAAAAATACAAGGAAGTACATAGATCGTCAAATGTGCTTGGTACACCTGATTGGTCTATTGAAAGCGGAGTATTAAGACAGACAGGCTATGTAAGAAAAAATACATTTGTGCCTGGTGCAACTATTGTAATTGATTATGGTACATTTCTTTATTATGAAGATCATAGTGACCCAACATTAAATAGAACAAATGGAATTCACGTTGATCTTTATACAACTACAGATGGAAATTTTGGATTATTTTTTTGTGATAGAGGATATTTTGTAGCAATTAATACATTTAATGATGTTGCTAAACTTGGTTTGTATAAATGGAGTAATATTATACCACCAGGTTATATTAATGTTCCTGCTACAATTAATGTTAAAATTAATTATACAAAAGAATCATGGGGTTCTATAGATGTTGTTTTTGATGAAAATGACCAAATAAATGTTTATTTCAATAATATATTAGTTATTTCTGGTGCAGATAATGAATATAGAACGGGTAGAATAGGATTATTTTGTACAGGACAACATGATGTTAAATTTGATAATCTTGCTATCAGATCTCACAAAAATCATCTTACAATTATAGGTGGAACTGAATACTATAATGACTATTTAAATTTAGGCACAAACATAGATATTACAACAGATCAATTTAATCAATCTTGGATTGCAGCAGATGTTCAGTGTTTGAATTTAGGCGATCCTCTTTTTGAAAACTATGGTATTGCATTTCAAAGATTTAGATTAGAAAAAGATACTGAAAGAGTGGAAGGAAAATTCTTAGCTAAAGATAAATTTGTAGTTAAATTTTCAGATGAAACTCAACCATATTTCCAAGATAATATAGGAAACTTCTTCTCTCTTAGAAGCTACGGTATGATGCCAGCATGTCATGCTGATAATACAGATCCAACTGAAAGAGCAATGCTTGAGAAATTTACATGGCATAAAGGAGATCCAATATTTATGGTGAGGAGAGGTTCTACTACTTCTCCTCAGAAATTTGTTGTTCAAAGACCCAGTTATTCTAACAAGAGTATTTATTCTAACTTTAGCTCGTGTTGGCATTCGCTTGGTAGTTCTGTTGATCCAGCAGAATGTGGTTGGAATAATGTTGGCACACATGGAAACATAGATAATCATATTCTTGTTGTAAATGAAAACAGTTATTTCTTACAATATTATGATTTTGATACCAATTATCTTAATCCAAATGCTCTTAAATCTTGTCCTATCAAATATTTTGATTTGAATAAAAGAGGCATATCTGTTGATTGTATAACAAGAAGCAATTCAGCAAATGGAAATAATGTAGGCAAAACAGTTATTGAAGCTTTGATACCATATATAGATGTTTCAGGTGGTACGAATACAGAATTAAAAATTAGAGTCACGGTTTATGATGAAAGTAGTGCTGGTGCTAATGATGGACAAATTTTAGTTAATTATCACAATGGTTCAATTTGGTTCCCGATTGCAACTAGTCCTGCTACATTAAATACTAAAAAATGGATGGAAATTATATTACATGTTGTACCAGTAGATTTGAGTTCACATTCTACTAATCCAGAAATAACAGTTTATTATCGTCTGATTGAAGAAGAATCATCTAATTGGCATACAATAACAGAAGGAAATACTACTGCTACTCCAATAGCCACCGTTGGTAATAGTGTTTCTTATGTTTATTTCGGCTCCAAAGACGGTGATGTTTCTGATTGTAAACAAGATTATAAATTTGTAGGTTATTCTGATACGTGTTTTATTAAACATTCTGAACACCCATTAAGAGGAGAAACTATTTCTTCTGGTGAAAGAATATATGCACCAAAAGAAGTTTTATTTACTTT
>DAOVRZ010000057.1:0-34275 GCA_030627905.1 Halanaerobiales bacterium | reverse complement strand
CACTGAAGATATCGTTAGATTAAACACACGCATTCAAATACGACGTTTATGAATATAGTAATGATACCATGGAGGTGATGAAAGGTACGAACTATGACAAAAATTTAAAATTTCTCAAGAAAAAAATGATGTAGTTTTTTTTCAAAAAAAACCCAGAACACGAATGGAAAAATTTAACATTTACACGAAGATAAATTTTCTGTTTTATTGATTGGATAAATTTTTACTCGTTAGAGCTGAATATAATGCACATATTTGCTTTAGAGGGATGATTATGCTATAATTGAGTGATATTTTAAGTATGTTTTTCTACAAAAAGCAACTAAAGTTGAATAATAATTAATTTAGGAAGTGATATGATGAGAAATTACTTAGAAGAGATTCGTCAAAATGTAAACTTGGATGAAGGTCAATTAGTTATTGAGCAGATGTTACATGAAGTTTATTTTAAAAAAGGAATATCAACAAAAGAATTGGCCAGAAAACTTCTCTTGCCGTTACCACTGGTTGCTGCAATAAAAAAAGAGTTTATTAAGCTAGGAGTGCTTAAGCAAGATCGCGGGGTTCGCCTTACGCCAGAAGGTAAAGAATTTATTGAAGAAAAGTTAGGTTTTAAAGGTATAGATTATCGTCTTTATGATCGATTTATGGATGATATGTGGGATTGGGAAACAGATTTAGGAGAGGAACTTGAGATTTTGACTAAGATGTATGATGCCAGACCTCAGGTTGATGTAACTATTGATCAATCTAAATGTACCCCTGAGACTGGTTTACAGCGTGCTATTCTTTGTTTACAGAATAATACTTTGATTGGGAAAAACATCTTGTGTGTTGGAGATGATGATCTGATAAGTGTGGCTATCGGATTATTGGTAAAAAAAATATTTCCAAGAGAGAAACGTTATCTGACTCAGGTTCATGTGATAGATATTGATGAGCGGATATTAAAATATATCACTGAGTTGGCAAGACTAGAAAATTTACCTATTCAATGCCATCATGTAGATTTGCGTAAGTCTTTGCCTGATGAACTAGAAGACAAATTTGATTGTTTCTTTACGGACCCGCCTTATACTTTGCAGGGGATGAGTCTCTTTTTGTCTAGAGGAATTGATGGTTTGAAGAAAGAAGTGGGATTGCCAATCTTTTTATCTTTTGCTCATAAATCACCTGATGTTACTTTAATCATGCAGAAAGAGTTTGTTAAAATGGGAATAATGATCTCTGAAATTATTCCACGTTTTAATGAATATGAAGGAGCAGAGATAATTGGTAATACAGGTCAAATTTTTGTAATGAAAACAACTAAATACACTAAGTCACGAATTGATGATACATTTGAGGATCCTATCTATACAGGAGAGATGAGGAGAACTGTACGTACATATAAGTGTAAAGGCTGTGGTGATTTAATAAAGGTAGGGTATCAAAGAGATTTTAAAACCATTGAAAAGTTGAAAAATAATGGTTGTCCTGTCTGTAAAGGTGGTAATTTTGATCTGATAGATAAGACTGTTGTAAAAAGGAACAATGAAAATTAGCTTTAAAAACAGCTATCCTATTTTTAGGGTAGCTGTTTTTATTGTATAAAAAAGAACATCTCATTCTTAATTTGAATAATATAATCTTGAGGAAGGGGATAGCAAATAATTGATTATGAGGGGGGGGATGATGTGATAAAAAAATTGCTAGTGACTTTTTGTATTATTTGTATGATTGTTATGGGTGCTTTAGCTAATATCCGAGTTGATTACAATGATATTTATATATTTAAATCTAATTTTGCCGATAAAATTATTCGAGACTACAATATTTCTGGTGTTACAGACCGGGTAATATATAAGTATATCATTTTATCTATTAATGACGCTTGGAATTCATATACTGCATTTCCACTTTACATATACATAAATAGTTATGAAGAGGAATCATATCTAAACATCGAAGCATATAGTGATATATTTCAGAATTCTAGCCTTAAAATTATTGAAGAACAGAGTAAAGCAAGGTTTTTAAGAGCACTTTATAAAACAATGAAAGATTATGATCTATCTGACACTGAAGAGCCAGAATGGATTATGGTCATTGTTCATGATGAAGAAAATGAAGTTATTTATATGCTTGAAGTAAATTTAAGTTTCGTAAATGGTGAAAAGCTAGAAAATGAATTAGTCAATTTGATGGAAAAAATTTCTTATACAAATGATAATTTTAGCTTTAAAATATCTATGTCAAGTTTTACTTTAACAATGGCTACATATAGTCGAAAGTATGATGAACTTATTGTTAATCTTTTATTTACCGATGAAAATGGAAATGTTTACGGTGAAGCTATTATGATAAAGGAGAATATTTTTGTAGAAAGTATGTAAATAAAGAATCTTTCTTTAAGTTCTGATCAATTTTCGCAAATTGGTTGGGACTTTTTATGTGTAGTCTCGAACAAAAAAATGGTTGATCATAAAATATGAAAGTTGATTTAGAATTAATAGGGGTGTAGCAGAAAGGGTTTTAGGGAATAATGGAGAAAAGATTAAGTTAAAGTATGAATTTTATTTATACAGATGAATAAATTAAAGAAACTGATTAAAAATTATTGAAATAAATGATTAATGAAGGGATTGAAGGTAAATGAGACATCTTGAAGAACTAACCATCGATAGATTTCGTGGGATAAAGGATTTAGAACTTAGAAAGTTTGAAATGATAAATATTTTCGTTGGAAAAAATAATTCGGGCAAAACTTCTATATTAGAAGCAATTGAGTTGTTCAAATTTCCTCTTGACCTCAGTCATTATGTAAAGGTTTCACGAATAAGAGATTCTTTATCAGGTTCAAGTAGAATACTTTTTAAAAAGTTTGAACTTATTAATTCTATTATGTGGTTATTTCCAAAAGAGCATAAAAAATTATCAATAGAAGATGCAGAAGGCGGAAAGAAAAATATAGGTTTATCTTCAATAATTCACAATGAAAAAATTGAATTAGTGATTCAAGGTAAAGAAAAAAAATATGTAAACATTAAACAGTATGATGAAAATTTAGAGGAATTAATGGATAATCTTTTAGACGATGAGGTGCGAATACTTGAACTAGATATTAAATTATTGAAGAATGGTAATGTTAAAAAAATTAGATTTGAGATAGAAGAAAATTCACCTATAGAAATTCGAACCTCTCAACCTATAATTCATACTCGATTTTTAACTCCCGTCGAGTATCGTCTTGAACAATATTTTTCACAAGCATTAATTCAAGCAATAGATTCTGACTATCGCCCGAAAGTTATAGATGCACTACAGCTTTTCGATAAAAATATTGAAGGAATTGAATTTCTTCCTTCTGATACAAAACGACTTGGGAGTAAGTTTATACCATATATAAAACATAAAGTTTTAGGCACATCACCTCTTTCTACGTTTGGTGATGGTGTACGAAAAGCTGTCACACTAGCCTCAGAGGTAGTAAACTGTAGGGGAGGAGTATTATTAATTGATGAGCTTGAAACAGCAATTCACACCGAAGTTCTGGGAAACATTTTTTCATGGTTAGTTGATGTTTGTAAACTTTTTAAAGTACAACTATTTGCTACAACACATAGTTTGGAGGCGATAGATGCTGTTTTAGAAGCAAGCGAAGACTGTTTAGATAATTTAGCTACATATCGTCTTGAAGTGAAAGAAGAAGCTACAATTGCAAAAAGATTTTCAGGGAAAACATTGTACGATTTAAGATATGAATTGGGTCAGGATGTGAGGTGAAAATAATGAAATATTTCTATTTTGTTGCAAAGGGTCAACATGATATTGCGGCAATTGGAAAAATGTTAACTATCAATAGATTAAAACTGGTTCGTGAAGTAAAAAATTTAGATAAATTCTGGAGAAAAACTATTCAATATAAGTTTCCACCTAAAGGAGATCTTTTGAAACGTGTTCCAATCCCAATATTTTATCAGTCAGATGAATTATCTGTTGCTATTCAAAGTGGGAAAGGAGATACACAATTAGTTAAAACTTTAAATGCTAGTCTTACTAATCTTGATGAAGAACTGTTATCAGGAATTGCTGTCTTTTTTGATGCAGATCATATGGGTCCACAGATGCGTTTAACTAGATTGATAGCAGAGTTAAATAAGTCAGAAAATGATTTTTTAAAAGATAATTTTTTACCTTGCATACCTGGAGAAGTTTCTAATGAAAGTCTTAAGACAGGAGTATATGTTTTTCCTGATAATATGAGTAGTGGTAATTTGGAAAATTTATTGTTAGAGTGTGCCTCTGTTTCATATAAAGATATATTAGATGCAGCCATTCATTATGTTCAATCTTTCGATAAAAAGTACAAGTTATCAGAGTCTAAGCAAAAGAAGGCTATTATTGGCTGTATTGCTAATGTATTAAAACCAGGGAAAGCTAATCAAGTATCAATTCAGGATGATAATTGGTTTTGTCAAAGAACAATAGAAGAACTTGAATCTGTTTTAAGATTAAATGAATTTATAAAAAAATTGTTGTTGTAAAATTAAAAATCTTCCTTTAAGTTCTGATCAATTTTTGCAAATTGGTTGGGACTTTTTTATTTAAAATTTCACTGCAAATTTTTAAAAAAGCTTTTGACAAACACAAATTTATGTGGTAATATAAGAGTGTAGTAAATGATAAAGATTATCAATCTCAATGTTAGGTAACTCTAACATGTCTTATAAAGGAGACAATATTAATGGAAAATACGTTGACTCTTTCTCCAACAATTGAAAATTATTTAGAAGTAATTTTAAATATTTCTATACAAAATGGGATAGTTAGGATTACAGATCTGGCTAATCATTTAAATATTGCAAAATCTAGCGTTAATCAAGCAGTTAAAAGTATGGTTGAAATGAATTTACTTCAGCATGAAAAATATGGACCTGTTGAGCTTACCAAGAAAGGAAAGGAGTTTGCTGGAAAGATTAAAAAAAAGCATCAGGTTATAAAGACCTTTTTGGTTGAAGTATTAGGGGTGAGTCCAGAAGTTGCTGAAAAAGATGCCTGTGCTATAGAACATGTAATTAGTCCTCTAACAGTGGAAAAAATTGTTGAGTATTCAAATGTAAAAGCTTTAGATATTAATAATGATAAAAAGATGACGGAGGTGAGTGATATGGCAACTCAAAAGATAAAGGCTTTAAGAGATTTAAGTCCAGGTATGCGTGGTAAGATAGTACGGTTGACTTTGAAAGGTGATTTGCGGAGACGTGTGATGGATATGGGACTTGTATCAGGTACTGAGATCACAGTAGAAGGTGTTGCTCCTTTAGGTGATCCGATTGAGGTCAAAGTTAGAGGTTATAAATTAACTTTGAGAAAAAATGAAGCTTCAGAAATTTTTGTAGAGGTGATATAATATGATGGCTAGTGCTTTGCCTTTAGGATTGATGGTTTCTGGTCAAAATGGCAAGATTAAAGAAATTGTAGGTGGAAAAGGGTTTAGGGAACGTTTAATGGAGATGGGTTTTAATAAGGGTTCAACAATTAAGGTGATTCGAAATGATAGTGGTCCATTGATTGTTATTGTTAAAGAGAGTAGAATGGCTGTAGGACGTGGAATGGCTCAAAAAATTTTTGTCGAGGGAGTATAATTTTACAAGTAAATGTTAGGTTAACCTAACATTTGGAAAGGTGAGAAATATGGCGAATATAAGTAATGCTTTAAAAAAAGATGGACAGTTTAATATAGCCCTTGCTGGTAATCCTAATGCTGGAAAAACTAGTTTATTTAATAGCCTGACTGGTGCCAGACAGCATGTAGGTAACTGGCCTGGTGTGACTGTAGAGAAAAAAGAAGGAAAAGCAATATATCAAGGAAAATCAGTAAACATAATTGATTTACCAGGAACATATAGTCTTGGAGCATATTCAGAGGATGAGATGATTGCTCGGGATTATATAGTAAAAGAAAATCCTGATGTAGTTATAAATGTTGTTGATGCTACAAACTTAGAACGTAACCTTTACTTAACAACGCAGATTTTAGAGATGAATGTTGATGTTGTCATCGCATTAAATATGATGGATGAAGCTAAAGCAAGAGAAATTCAAATAGATGTAAAAAAGTTATCTAATCTCCTAGGATTACCCACGATACCAACAATTGCTACAAAAAAGGAAGGGGTAAATGAATTATTAAAATCAGCAGTTGAACAAAAAAAAGCTGAGAAAACTTTTAAAATTGATTATGGAAGAGAGATTGAAGAGGAGTTAGAGACCCTTCAAAAGGTGCTCTCTGTATATATGGATCTTAGCGCAAGCTATCCATTGCGTTGGTTGGCGATAAAATTGTTAGAAGATGATAAACATCTATTAAAAGAGATCGAATCTAAAGACAAAGTAATCGCACAGGTTGAAAAAAGTAAACAGCGTATTTTAGAAGTTTTAGATGAAGAAGTTGAGACTATAATAATTGATCAACGTTATCAGTTTATCGCTGAAATAACTAAAAAATGTGTAAAACGACCTCAGACTACTAAAGAGACTCTATCAGATAAAATCGATAAGGTTGTTACTCATAGGATCATAGGAATTCCTTTGTTTACAGTAGTTATGTGGCTGGTTTTTCAGTTTACTTTTAAGCTAGGAGATCCATTGATCGGTTGGGTTGAGACATTTTTCGAGTATTTAGGAGGATTGGCTTCCGCTGGTTTAGAAAATATTGGTGCTTCCGAAATGTTGATTTCCTTTGTTATGGATGGTGTCATAGGTGGTGTTGGATCTGTTTTAGTCTTTTTACCACCAATACTTCTGGTCTTTTTAGCAATTTCGCTTCTTGAAGATAGTGGATATATGGCTCGTGGTGCTTATGTGATGGATCGACTGATGACAGCGTTAGGTTTACATGGTAAATCATTTATATCGATGATCATTGGTTTTGGATGTAATGTACCTGGTATTATGGCTACACGGACTTTGGAGAATAAAAAAGATCGTATGATTGCAATACTTATTAATCCATTTATGTCCTGTTTAGCAAGACTTCCAGTCTATGTTTTGTTTGGAAGTGCATTTTTTGCAGCTAGTCAGGGATGGATGATTTTTTCACTGTATGTTTTAGGAATTGTGATTGCAATAATTACGGCCAAAATCTTTAGTAAAACGCTTTTTAAAGGTGAACCATCTCCTTTTGTGATGGAACTTCCACCCTATCGAATTCCTACATTAAAAGGTATTTTTGTTCATATGTGGAATAAAGGAAGTTCTTTTGTTAAAAAAGCTACTACAATTATCTTTGGTGTTGTTGTATTAATCTGGGTGCTTTCTAATTTCCCATTAGGCGTAGAGTATGCAAGTGAACAAAGTTTGATAGGTCAAATAGGATCTTTCGTTGCCCCAGTTTTTAAACCTCTTGGTTTTGGAACATGGCAAGCTGCTGTCGCTCTGGTCTTTGGACTTCTTGCTAAAGAAGTAGTAGTTGGAACCTTTGGTGTTGTATATGGAGTAGAGGAAGGAAGTCTAACAGAAGTATTAAGAGGACATTTTACTCCTCTAAGTGCTTACGCATTTTTGGTTATGACATTGATTTATGTGCCTTGTGTTGCTGCAATTGGAGCGATCAAAAGAGAAACTAATTCCTGGAAATGGACTGCTTTTGCAGTAGGATATAGTCTGGTGCTTGGTTGGATTTTAGCTTTTATCGTCTATCAAGGTGGTAAGTTGATTGGTTTGGGTTAAACATAAGATGTAATAACACAGTAATTACATCGGCTTTAAAGGAGGTAAAAATGGATCAGCTATTATTAATTACAATTGGTATATTGGCTGTTGGTTTTACTATATGGAAAGTTTATAAAATGTTTACTACACAAGATTGTGATTGTTGTTCTGGAAACTGTAGTGCATGTAAAACTGAAATTAAAGCTTAAAATACAATTTGTTTCTCAACTACCTTAGTGAACTCGTCCAGTTAAAGCTGAACATAGGGGCTTCAGTTGGGGATTCTACCCCCACTGAAGATTAAAAACAATTCCCGCCACTTATAGAAGTGGGGGTCTTAACTCAAAAGATAAATCACCCTGCTTTATATTAACCCATGGTGGGTAAATATGAAGTAGGGTGATTTTGTTATTGACTCAAATGAAAGATGTGTAAAAATATATGTGCTCGGTACTTGAATTTTATCAAAAAGTATGGTAAAATGAGAGTGCGATTGATAATCAGTTTCAATTAGTTAACAGCCCACTTAGTTGGGTTTTTGAAAACCATTTTACTGATAATGAATTTCATTTACAATAGGAGGTTGATCAAGATGACGTTAGCTCAAGTAGAAAAGGGAACCAAAGTAAAAATTGAACATATTCCAGATAGTCGGATTCGGGTACAGGCGATACGTTTTGGGATTCAAGAAGGTGCAGAGGTTGAGTGTATTGAGAAGATACCTGCCGGGCCAGTTATTCTAAGAAAGCGATTTCAGGAGATTGCTGTTGGCAGACGTTTGGCAGAAAATATTAGTGTATCTATTTAACAACATTTTCGAAAGGGTTTTCAGAGAGCATAAATGCCCCCCCACTTATAGAAGTGGGGGTCTTAACTCAAAAGATAAAGCAGGAGGTAGTAAATGAGAAAATAGAAGACGAAGGAAATAAAGATTATTTCTTTAGCGAATTAAAAACAATTAATGTTAAAAATAATCAAGATTCAATTGTAAGAAATTTTCAATTGAATCTTTTCGATTTGAATGTTTAAGTAAAGGGGGATTTATTATGCATTGTCATGATCATGCAGCTCAGTTAAAAAATGTATCAGAAGATGTAAAAAAAATTGTTTTAGTTGGAAACCCAAATACAGGTAAGTCTGTTTTTTTTAATGCTTTTACTGGGGTTTACGTAGACGTATCAAACTTTCCCGGAACAACCATTGATATCATTTATGGAAAATACAAAGATTATATGGTTTTAGATACCCCCGGTGTTTATGGAGTGTCTTCTTTTAATGATGAAGAGATTGTAGCTAGGGATATAATTACTTCTGCAGATATTGTAGTTAATGTAGTAGATGCGGTGCATTTAGATCGTGATCTCTTCTTAACTTTACAAGTGATTGATATGGGTATTCCTATTATTGTAGCTTTGAATATGATGGATGAGGTTAAAGCACAGGGAATAGAGATCGATTTAGATAAATTAAGTGAACTACTTGGTGTTCCTGTTATTCCTACTGTAGCGATAAAAAAAGAAGGAATTCAGGAAGTTAAGAACCGTGTTGAAGAGGCTAGAGTAGGGAATTCAGATCCAAAATTACAACGAGATTTGAATAAATTAATCAGTAAAGTACATCATCGTGCAGAAGCTTTGTTGGTTTTAGAAGATGATCCTAATGTTGCTGAGAGGCATAATATCGAAGGTGGTAATCAGCAGGAGAAGATTTATACCCAACGACGGAAGAGAGTTAATAGTATTATCGATCAGGTAGTTCGTGATACAAGAAATTATTCTGCTATTAAAATGAAGTTAAGTAAAATGATGGTTAATCCAATAACTGGAGTTCCACTTCTTTTAGCAAGTTTGTACATTGTTTATAAGTTAATAGCTGTTTTTGTTGCTCAGACAGTGGTAGAGTTTACAGAAGGTTATCTTTTTATAGAACTGTATGAACCTTTTGTGCGTGGGTTGGTTGGACAATGGATTCCAGAAAGTTCTGTTCTGGGTAGTATATTGATCGGTGAATTTGGGGTATTAACTATGACTTTTACTTATGTTTTAGGACTGTTACTTCCTCTGGTTGCCGGTTTTTATCTTGCTCTATCAGTTATGGAGGATTCAGGGTATTTACCTAGAGTAGCAGCACTAGTGGATCGGGTGTTGACAAAAATTGGACTAAACGGTCGAGCAATTATTCCTTTGATTCTTGGTTTTGGCTGTGTGACAATGGCAACAATTACGACAAGATTGTTAGGATCAAAACGTGAAAAGTTTATTGCTACCGCTCTTTTGGGTTTCACAATTCCTTGTTCTGCTCAATTAGGTGTTATTGGCGGATTGATCGCGCCTTTAGGAGGTAAGTTTTTTGCTCTATATGCTGGTACAATCTTTATAGTTTTTGTTCTGATTGGAACATTGTTAAATAAGTTTATGCCAGGTGAATCTTCAGATCTTTTGATAGATTTACCACCATTACGCTTCCCGAGAATTACTAATGTTGTTCGCAAAACATGGATTAAATCCTATGCATTTATTAAAGAGGCTGGCCCTCTCTTTGCATTAGGTGCTTTAATTATTAGTGTATTGCAGATAACAGGTGCATTGGAAGTAATTATTGATGGGGTTGCACCTATTACAACTGAATTTTTAAAATTACCAAAAGAAGCAGCAGTTGTCTTTATCATGGGAATTGTGCGTCGAGATTTTGGGGCAGCAGGTTTAACCTCTATGGCCATGAGCCCTATACAGATTATTCTTTCATTGGTAGTAATTACTCTCTTTGTTCCATGTATTGCTTCAATTCTAGTACTCTTTAAAGAAAGAGGTTGGAAAGAAGCAGCGTTGATCTGGTTTGGTTCCTGGATTCTGGCTTTTGGGGTTGGCGGTGTTATGGCGGCTTTATTCCTTTAAGTAAAGCTTAATTTACTTCGTGATCTCTATCCTATTAGCTGAAAGGATCTGATGAAATGAAGCATAAAGATATAAAACTTCAATGTTCTAATTGTGGTCTTATCTTAGATCAACCTCAGGTTCGATGCCCTAGATGTAATACTTCACTGCGTGAACAATTAACCTGTAATGGAGATTGTAAGAGCTGTAAAGAACATAAATGATAATAATAAGAACAGATGTCTGATATAAGGACTTCTGTTCTTTTATTTATAATTAAAATAAAAAAAAATTATCTTGAGAAAGGATTTTTGTAGAAATTGACGAATTTTAGTATGTGAGTCTTGGTTTTTATTAGGTAAAAACACATGAAATTTAAATTGTGAAGTACTATTTTAGCACTACGATGAACTATGATTTTTTCAGATTATTTTAAAAATTTCCACAAGTGAACTCGTCCAGCTAAAGCTGAACATTGGGGCTTCGGTGGGGGATTCTACTCCCACTGAAGATTAAAAACAATTCTCACCACTTATAGAAGTGGTGGTCTTATTTCAAAAGATAAATTATAAATAAGGAAAATTTGACCCCTAAAATGGATATGTTATTTATGAAAGGAGGGGCAGGTTTGAAGAGAAAAGTGCATACTATGAAATACGGAGGAATTAAATTTATTAACAACGTTAGTGAAGAAGAGATTAACAATTTGTGGGATAATATTTAAAAATTTAAGGAGGATTTTAATGGTTCATCAAGAAGAGAAGATAAGACAGATTTTAGATTTTGTGCAGGCTCACCCTGAATCTTTGGCAAGTAGATCTGTTATTCGTAGATTTATGAGTTCAGATGTTGAAATTGGTCATGAATTGACTGATGGTTTAGAAATAGCGATTAAAAGTGAGAAAATTAACTCTAAGGAGATTGATCTTTGTTATGATTTGATCAAGTAAACGTATATAATTTTCTTCAAAAAACACAAAGTGTTTAAAACATTCTGGTGTTTTAAACACTTTGTGTTTATCACTCTGTTTTTCTGAGTGTTTTTTGAAGGGCTTTTAATATAATAAGTGTAAGTTTTTTAATGACTTATAAAAGTAGGAGGGATTAGAGAATGTATAAGATTCTTAAAAAACGCGTATTAGCACCTACCATCAAATTGATTGAAATTGATGCTCCTGAAATCGCTGCAAAAATCTTACCAGGAAATTTTATAATTTTTAGAATCGATGAAAAGGGAGAAAGGATTCCTTTAACAGTAGCTGACTTTGATCGGGAAAAAGGAACAATCACCTTAATTTTCCAGGAGATTGGTTACTCAACTATGCACCTTGGAAGATTAGAAGAAGGCGATGGACTATTAGATTTAGTTGGTCCACTCGGTGAGCACTTACCTGTTGAAGGATATAAGAAAGTTATTTGTATCGGTGGAGGCTCAGGTACTGCCCTTCTTTATCCGAAAGTAAAGGCATTCCATGAGGCTGGAGCGGAAGTTGTAACAATCACTGGAGCTAGAACAGAAGAACTTTTGATTCTTCAGGATGAGTTAAAAGCGGTTAGTAATGAACTTTATTTAACTACTGATGATGGTTCTTTTGGTCATCATGGTTTTGTGACTGACGTTTTGAAGCAACTTTTAGAAGAACATAAAGATTTCGATTTAGTTGTAGCAATTGGCCCTGTACCAATGATGAAAGCTTGTGCGAATATGACAAAAGAGTATGATGTTAACTGTATTGTTAGTCTCAACGCAATTATGGTAGATGGAACAGGAATGTGTGGAGGCTGTCGAGTAACCGTTGATAATGAAACTAAATTTACTTGTGTTGATGGACCAGCTTTTGATGGTCACCTTGTAGACTTCGATGATCTGATGCGCCGTCTTTCATATTTTAAAGATCATGAAACTCGTGTTCATGATCATGACGATCATGATTGTTGTTCTAATGGAGGTGAATGTAAATGCCGATAAATCCAAAGAAAACTCCTATGCCTGAACAAGATCCTGTAAAACGGAGTAAAAATTTCACTGAAGTTGCTCTTGGTTATACTGAAGAAGATGCTTTAAAGGAAGCGGCAAGATGTTTGGATTGTAAAAAACCTTTTTGTATGGAAGGTTGTCCTGTAGAGGTTCCTATTTCGGACTTTATTAGGGCAATTAAAGAGAAAGATTACGATAAGTCTATCAAAATATTAAAATCTAAAAATAATCTGCCTGGAATCTGTGGTCGTGTTTGTCCACAGGAGAGTCAATGTGAAAAATATTGTGTTGTAGGTAAAAAGAATGAGCCTGTTGGAATTGGTCGCTTGGAAAGATGGGTTGCAGATTGGGATATGGCTCGCAAAACCCAAGCAGAACCAATAGAAGCCACCAAAGCTAAAGTGGCTGTAGTTGGGGCTGGCCCTGCTGGTCTTGCCGCTGCTGGAGATCTGGCCCGCATGGGATATAAGGTTACTGTTTTTGAAGCATTTCATGAGCCAGGTGGAGTATTGGTATATGGAATTCCTGAGTTTAGACTTCCAAAAAAGATCGTAAAACGTGAAGTTGAATATGTTAAGGAACTTGGCGTAGAAGTGAAATTAAATTATATTATTGGTAAAATCAAGTCGGTGGATGAGTTATTTGAAGAAGGGTATGAAGCAGTATTTGTTGGAACAGGTGCTGGCTTACCAAAATTTATGAACATACCTGGAGAAAACTTAAGTGGTGTTTATTCTGCTAACGAGTTCTTAACCAGAGTTAATTTAATGAAAGCATATCAGTTCCCTAAATATAAAACTCCAGTTCGTGTAGGCAAGAGAGTGGTTGTAGTTGGTGGTGGAAATGTTGCCATGGATGCTGCTCGTACTGCTTTACGTTTGGGAGCAGAATCCTTTATCGTTTATAGACGTGCTGAAGAACAGATGCCTGCACGTTTAGAAGAGATTCATCATGCTAAAGAGGAAGGGGTTCAATTTAGATTATTGAACAATCCTATAGAAATTATCGGTAATGATAAAGGTGAAGTGAAAGCTATTAAGTGTGTTGAGATGGAGTTGGGTGAACCAGATGAATCAGGTCGTCGTCGTCCAGTTCCTAAAAAAGATTCAGAGTGGGTTATGGAAGTAGATAATGTAATCATCGCCATTGGTAACTCACCAAATCCTCTTCTTTTAAAAGAGACACCTGATATCGAAACCACCAAATGGGGTACCATAGTAACAGAAGATGAGTGTGGTAAGACTACAAAAGAAGGAGTCTATGCAGGTGGAGATATTGTAACAGGAGCGGCTACTGTTATCGAAGCTATGGGGGCTGGAAAAAATGCCGCTAAAGCTATTGATCAATATTTAAGTAATAAAAAATAACATGATTGAGGTGGAGAAGGAATGGGAAATATCATTGATGGAAAAGCAATCGCTAAGCAAATTCGTGTAGAGATCAAAGAAAAGGTGGAAGCTCTAAAAGCTGAAGGAAAACAACCTGGTTTAGCGGTTGTATTGGTAGGAGGTGACCCTGCTTCCCAAACTTATGTACGATTTAAAGAAAGAGCTTGCCTTGAAGTCGGAATGCATAGTGAAATTCATCGTATGTCTGAAGAGACTACTGAAGAAGAACTTTTGGCAAAAATTGATGAGTTGAATGCTAGTGAAAAAGTTCATGGTATTTTGGTACAGTTACCAATTCCTAAGCATATTGAAGAGAAAAAAGTTATTGATCGGATTTTACCAGAAAAAGATGTTGATGGATTCCATCCAATCAATGTAGGTAACTTATTTACTAATACTGCACGATTTGTAGCTTGTACACCTCGAGGCTGTATTGAATTATTAGACCGGATGGGTGTAGAGATTTCTGGCAAAAAGGCAGTTGTTGTTGGTCGGAGTAACATTGTTGGTAAGCCTGTTGCTTTGCTATTACTTCATCGGAATGCGACTGTAACTATCTGTCATTCCAGAACAGCTGATCTTAAGAAAGAATGCTTGGATGCAGATATCCTAGTTATTGCTGTTGGACGTCCTGAGATGGTCACTGGTGATATGATCAAAGAAGGCGCAACTGTTATCGATGTAGGTATCAATAGAGTAGATGGACGTCTAGTAGGTGATGTTCATTTTGAATCAGCTAAAGAAAAAGCTGGCTTAGTTACTCCTGTCCCAGGTGGAGTAGGACCTATGACTATTGCAATGCTATTACTTAATACTTTAGAAGCATGTAAGTAAAAAAAAGACCCCGTGATGGGGTCTTTTTAGTTACAAACAATTTCACTGGTACATTTGAAAACTTGCTTTGGGCCTCTTATACAGACATCAATTTGATCTTGGCGAAGAACTTTAACGATAAACCGTATAACAATTTTTTGTAATACTTCATTAGTATTTAATAAAGTTTCATCAACAAATAGCGTTTCAATAAAGAACTTAAAATCATTTCCATTAGGAAAACGACGCCCATTTACTAGAGTTCCTGGTGTAAATCCAGGAATTTCAATATCTGTACTAAAAGGTATAGTTTCTGATTCGTGACGAATTTTATTACCTGTATCTTTATAAATTATATTTTTGAAGATTGTTCCTTGAACGATAATTTTGTTTCTTAAAGGTACAACTCTATCAAAAGAAACATTGACCACAGGTTCAAGCAATTCACTTGCTGGTGGAGTAAGTGCAGGAGTAGTATTTTCTATAAAAACCTGATGAGTAAGTTCTGCAACAACGGTATTTGCAGCAATTTTTCTCGTTGTTTTGAACAAAATGATCCCTCCTTAAGTTACCTTAGCTTGATAAAATAAGGTTATAACGTACCTTATTTCTGATATATAATATTATGAAAAGTGAGTTTTTGTGACTATTAATAGAGTTAAAATATATTTTGGGTAAAGAATATTTAATAACATTTTCGGAGGATTTCAATATAAAAAAGACGAAGTATTTATAAACTAGAAAGTATAGTGTGATTAGCCCACAAAAAGTAGTCGCACAAGAACTAAAATACTTTTTGTAGGCTAATCATAGTGTGAGAAGAAATGAGGTGCGAAAATGAATAATCAAGAAATTATATCTATTAGTGAGTTAACAAAATATATCAAGGTTACACTAGAAAATGATTCAATACTTAAAAATGTTACTGTTAGAGGAGAATTATCAAATTTTTATAGACATTCTTCTGGACATTTATATTTTACATTGAAAGATCGTGAATCTCAGATAAAATGTGTAATGTTTAGAAGTGCTGCTCGTTTAGTGAAATTTACGCCAGAAAATGGCATGAATTTAATTTTAATTGGAGGAATTGGGATTTACCCTGACCGTGGTGAATATCAACTCTATGCTCGTAATTTAGAACCAGATGGTATAGGGGCTTTGCACCTAGCCTTTGAGCAATTGAAAAAGAGACTTCAAGCAGAAGGCTTGTTTGATCAAGGACAAAAAAAGCAAATTCCTAAATTACCCAGAAAGATTGGAGTTATCACTTCGCCAACAGGGGCTGCCATTCGAGATATTATTTCTGTAATAAAACGGCGTTTTCCTCATGTTGAAATTTTAATAGTCCCATCTCAAGTTCAGGGAGATGATGCACCTCAAAGTTTAGCTCAGGCTTTACACCAAATTCAACAAGAAGATGGTATTGATGTGGTAATTATTGGTCGCGGTGGAGGGTCTATTGAAGATTTATGGGCTTTTAATGAAGAGGTAGTTGCACGAGCTATACACGCCTGTCAGATTCCGATTATCTCTGCGGTAGGACATGAAACAGATTTTACAATTGCTGATTTTGTAGCTGATTTACGAGCTCCAACTCCTTCAGCAGCAGCTGAGCTAGCAGTAGCTAATTTTTCTGAACTATCTCGGTATTTGACTAGTGTGGAACGAAGGTTGCATCAAAGTTTAACAGGTCGAGTGGAGAAATTGGGTGAACGATTAGAGAAATTACAAAAACGACGAATTTTCCAAAAGCCAGAAGAAGTTTTTCTTAAATCCTGGCAAAAGGTAGATGATCTTGAACGTCGTCTACACCGTACCATGACTAGTCAGATCAGATTGACGAAAGAAAAATGTCGAACTTACTTTAAGCAGTTAGAATCTTTGAGCCCATTGAATGTATTGATCCGAGGGTATTCTTTAACGGAAACACTATCGGGAGAAGTAGTGAAGAGTGTCGATGATGTAAAGATTGGGGATATGATTAATATTCGCGTGCATGATGGAAAACTAAATGCGGTAATTGAAGAGACAAGAAAAGATGGAGAAAGCCTCTAAAAAATACTTTTAAGAATTTTTATGCAGGGATGTTTATTTTTATGTCGAATTTCTTACTAACTAGGAATCATGTTTTGATAGGGAGATGAAAATGTGATGGAAGAACTTAAGTTTGAAGAAGCTCTAGAAAAATTGGAGATAATAGTTGACGAATTAGAAAAAGGAGATATTACTTTAGATGAAGCTTTAAAACATTACGAAGAAGGGGTTCGCCTCTCCAGATTTTGTGCTGGCAAATTAGGAGAGGTGGAGAGTAGGATTGAAATGATCATAAAAGAAGGAAATGAGATAAAAAAAATCCCCTTCAAAGGATTGGAAGAGGTGGAATAGATGAGTTATGTTGATTTAAAAGAATCTATGAAAAATACAGCTTTAGAGATAAATGAAGTTTTAAAAGAATATCTTCCAAATAGTCAACCTGAAATTTTACATGAATCTATGAGTTATAGTGTTAATGCTGGTGGAAAAAGATTAAGACCAATTTTAACCCTGTGGACTGCTGAACTTTTTGGCGGTAAAAAAGATCAGGTTATGCCAATTGCTTGTGCATTAGAATTGATTCATACTTATTCTTTAATTCATGATGATTTACCATGTATGGATGATGATGATTTAAGACGAGGTAAGCCAACTAATCACGTGGTTTATGGCGAAGCGATTGCTCTTTTAGCTGGAGATGCTTTTTTGACTCAGGCTTTTGAAGTCATGACTAAAGCGATGGATAAAGGTGCTGATCCTATTAAACTTTTACAAGTGATTCGTGAAGTAGCTGATGCGGCAGGCTCACTTGGTATGGTGGGTGGGCAAGTTGTGGATCTTTTGTCTGAAGGAAAAGATATTGATCTTGAAACTTTGAAATATATTCATGCTAATAAAACGGGTGCTCTTTTTAGAGCTAGTATTCGAAGCGGAGCAATTTTAAGTGATGCTTCTTTAGATGATCTTCAAAGATTGACTGATTTTGCTGAATATTTAGGTTTAACTTTTCAGATCACAGATGACATCTTAGATGTAATCGGAGATGAAGAAAAATTAGGTAAGCCTATAGGTAGCGATGAAGCTCATGCAAAAGCTACTTATCCTGCTTTAATTGGTTTAGAAGAGGCAAAAAAATTGGCAAGAGAAAGTTGTGAAAAAGCAAAAACCCTTTTAGCTCCTTATGGGGAAAAGGCTAAATGTTTTTCTCAATTAATGGATTTTATATTAGAGCGTGAAAGCTGATATATAAACAACAATAACTTGTTAGTCAACTAACTTGTTAGTTAACTGACTTGTTGTTAGCTTTCAATCCATAATTGGTTTATTGTCAAAAATAATTGGATGTGATATAATTATGTGAGTTAATTGGTGGTGCAGTATTCTAGTCAGTACTCTATCTCTGAAGGCGGGCCTAAAAATCCGTCGTAGGGCACATCGATGAAGCTTCTGGTGCTGGCTTTTGACGCCCAGTCGGGGGTTGGTGTTGGGAGTAAAGGAGGTCAGGGCGATCCGCAAAGGCATGTGGGCGATGACCCTCCCTCCGGGAGGCTTGGGTAAGGTTACGGCTTTACTCAGGTAAAAACCTGCAAGAGTATTGCAAGATTTTAAAGAGTTTTGGAGTACGTGTAGCGTAGCCTGCTCTGAGTGGGATTGGAGGAAAGTGTAACTAAGCATTTAATCAAGGGCCCTGAGAGAATGCTCGTATCATTCGAAACCTGTTCTGCAAAAGGAGCTAAGAGATAGTAAGTATTGTTAAGGAAAACTTCTAGACTGTTCCTTATGGAGATGTGTGTAGGATTAAAGTGCGGACTAAGTGGTGATCTAGCGCTGTAATTGGCAACAATACAGAATACTCTTTAAAGGGAAACCGCCAACTCGGTGACGGTTGGTAGAGTATTGGGAAAACCTGCTGGACCTAAGCCGTAGCGTTTACTACACACATTACCACCATTGGTTAATTCACAAGTAGATTTATCTAAAAACAGGTTGATCTATTTATAGATAATATTTATTTTGAGGTGAGTTTTTTGAGAAATCTGAGACAAGCTTTTAAAATGGGAACCTTTACATTTATAATTGCAATTTTGGTTACAATATTTTCAACAGGTATGATTCAATATGTTCCTTTACCTTTTGCAATGATTATTCTACTTTTAATAATTGCTATTGGAATTATTTTTGATGTGATCGGTGTAGCAGTAACAGTTGCTGATGAGGCTCCTATAAATGCAAAGGCGTCAAAAAAGATTTTTGGAGCGAAAAAGGCTCTTTTTTTAATTAAACGAGCAGATGAAGTAGCAAATTTATGTTGTGATATTGTTGGGGATATCTGCGGCACAATTAGTGGAGCTTTAGGAACTTTAATTGTATTAAGGATTAGTATTAATGCAGACTGGAATCAAAAAATGATAGAAATATTAGTTCTTGCCTTGATTGCTGCAATTACTGTTGGTGGAAAAGCATATGGTAAGCGATTAGGAATTTCGAAAGCAAATGATATCATTTTTAATATAGGACGTTTTTTATCAAGCACTAACCTTTTAGTTAATTTTAGGAAAAAAACAAAGTTGGAGGTAAAGAAAGATGGCATTCCTAGAAAAGATCGAAGATCCTAAGGAATTAAAGAATTTAACATATGCAGAACTAGATATTTTGGCAGAAGAGATTAGAGAATTGATTATTCAAACAGTGTCACAGACTGGAGGTCATCTCGCTCCAAGTCTAGGGGTGGTTGAGCTGACTTTGGCTCTACATAAGTATTACAATAGCCCATATGATAAGATCATTTGGGATGTGGGACATCAGACTTATGCCCATAAAATTATTACAGGACGTAGGGATGTTTTCCATACTTTACGCCAATTTGGTGGTATTAGTGGTTTTCCAAAACGCGCTGAAAGTCCTCATGATATATTTGATACTGGGCATACTAGTACATCAATCTCAACAGCGTTAGGGATTGCAAAAGCTAGAGATTCAGTTAATGGTTTAGAAAAGATTGTGGCTGTTATAGGTGATGGTGCGATGACAGGTGGGATGGCGTTTGAAGCAATGAATCATGCTGGTCATTTACAAACTGATTTCACAGTTATTTTAAATGACAATGAAATGTCTATTTCCCCAAATGTAGGGGCACTTTCTAAATATTTAAGTAGACTCCGGGTAGATCCAACTTTACATAAAGTAAAGGACGACTTGGAATATTTATTGAAGAAAATTCCTGCTATCGGGGACAAAGTTGTACGAACTGTAGAACGTTTGAAAGATAGTTTGAAATATTTTATGATGACAGGGATATTTTTTGAAGAGTTAGGTTTTACGTATTTAGGTCCAATTGATGGACATAATATTCAACATATTTGTGAGACTTTGCAGGATGCTGAACAGGTGAAGGGGCCGAAATTGATCCATGTGGTAACTACAAAAGGGAAAGGATATCTTCCAGCAGAAGAACATCCCGATACCTTTCACGGGACAGGACCTTTCAATATTGAGACTGGAAAAAGAATTAAGAAAGATGCACCTCCAACTTATACAAAAATTTTTAGTGATACATTGATTAAATTGGCAAAAAAAGATTCTAGGATTATTGGGATAACTGCAGCTATGCCAACCGGAACAGGATTGGATCGGTTTGGTGAAATTTTTCCAGAACGATTTTATGACGTAGGAATTGCAGAACAACATGGGGTAACTTTTGCTGCTGGACTTTCTGTAGTAGGAATGAAACCTGTTGTGGCGATTTATTCAACTTTTTTGCAACGGGCTTATGATCAAATTTTTCATGATCTTTGTTTGCAAAAATTACCAGTGGTTTTAGCAATAGATCGTGGCGGAATTGTTGGAGATGATGGTGAAACCCATCAAGGTCTTTTTGATTTTTCTTATCTTAGAAGTTTACCAAATATGGTTGTTATGGCTCCAGCAAATGAAAATGAATTTCAACATATGTTATATACTGCATTGCAGCAAGAGGTGCCTACTGCAATTCGATATCCAAGAGGGGCAAGTGTAGGTGTACCTTTAGATCAGGAATTTAAAGAAATACCAATTGGTCAAGGATTACTTGAGAAAGAAGGAAATGATTTGACAATTCTGGCGATTGGTAATATGGTAGAACCTGCATTAAAAGCAGCTAAGTTTCTTAATGATGAGGATATTGATGCAGCGGTAATTAATGCACGATTTGTAAAACCTTTAGATAGTAAATTAATCTTACATTGGGCAGAGAAAACTGGTCATCTGGTGATTGTAGAAGAACATATGAAGAGTGGTGGTTTTTCTAGTGCTGTTTTGGAAATATTAGCTGATGCAGGATTGAATGTAAAAGTAAAAAGAATTGCAATTCCTGATAGTATTGTCCGTCATGGAAAACAAGATTTCTTACGGGCTCAATATGGTTTAACTGCAGAGAATATTGTTAAGGTTGGCAAAGAAATATTACGAGGTGTTGTTTGCTATGGCTAAAAAAGTCCGACTGGATCAGTTATTAACTGATGAAGGATATTATGAAACTCGAAGTAAAGCAAAATCTGCAATTATGGCAGGTGTGGTCTTTATTGATGGCAACCGTGTTGACAAAGCAGGAACGAATATAGATCCCGAAAGTCAAATCACAATTAAAGGTGAACATTGTCCTTTTGTCAGTCGAGGCGGCTTTAAGTTGGAAAAGGCGATTGAAGTTTTTGGTTTAGACTTAAAAGATTATAAGGTATTGGATGTAGGAGCATCGACGGGAGGATTTACTGATTGTGCTTTACAAAATGGTGCAATAAAAGTATATGCTGTTGATGTTGGTTATGGACAGTTGGCCTGGCGTTTGCGACAGGATCCACGAGTTGTAGTGATTGAAAGAACTAATATTCGCCATATGACTGAGGATGATTTACCCTCAGATTTTGATCTAGTAACCATTGATGTTTCATTTATCTCTCTTGGGATTGTCATTCCTGCTTCTAGAAAGTTTTTAAAACCTGGAGGAGAAATGATGGCTCTTATTAAGCCTCAATTTGAAGCAGGGCGAGAAAAGGTTGGGAAAAATGGAGTGGTCAAAGACCCCGAGATTCATAAAGATGTAATTGAAAAGATTATTAAAATGGTTAATCAAGAGAATTTGCATGTGGTAGATCTTTCTTTTTCACCTATTACAGGAGCTGAAGGACATAATATCGAATTTTTAATTTATCTTAAAGATGGACTACAGAATGATGAATTTGATGAACAACGAATTTGCCAGGTTATCAAGAAAGCACATGCTACGTTAAAGCCGAAATAATAACAAGTTATTATTTCTTAAGTTTTAACGACTTCAGAAGGAGTTTGCACCTAAAAGCAGGTGGACTCACCTAAAAGCAGGTGGACTCTTACTGAAGTTTTGAAATTCTTGTAACTATTTTACCTGCACTTATAGAGGAGGGGGACTACGCCTTCTGAAATGTCGTTAAAATAGATTGTGGGGTGTTTTAATGCCTGAAAAAATACCAAAAAAAATTGGGTTAGTGCCTAATCTGAATAAGCCCAAATCTTTAGAATTAATTCCTGAGGTCTTGACAGCTTTAGATAATCTGGGAATAGGACATTTTCTTGATGTTAATGTGCAAAATAAACTTGGTGATTGTAAAACAAATTTTGTTTTACCAGAAGAAATGTCAGAACTTGTGGATTTAATAATTGTTTTTGGTGGTGATGGCACATATCTAAGTACAGCTAGAGCTGTGGCTGGAAAAGAGGTTCCGATTTTGGGTGTAAATTTTGGGAGATTAGGTTTTTTAACTGAAATTGAAATTCATGAACTGAACTGGACATTAAATCAGCTCTGTCAGGGAAAATATAAGATTGTTGAGAGAATTATGGTAGAAGCTGAAGTTTACCGCAATCAAGAATTAATTTATTCTGATATAGGTTTAAATGAAGTAATTATTTCTGGCTGTGCTAGGATGATAGAGTTGAAAGTTTATATTGATGATGAGTTTGTTAGTTCATATCCTGCTGATGGATTGATTTTGGCTACTCCGACAGGTTCAACTGCATATTCTTTATCTGCAGGAGGACCTATAGTCAATCCGTTTTCAAAAGCATTAATAATTACGCCTATTTGTCCTCATACTCTTTATTCTAGATCGATTGTTATTTCTGAAGACGAAAAGATAAGAGTGAAATATTGTTCAGAACATCGTGAATGTATGCTTTCAATTGATGGACAGAATAGTTTGTCATTGGAAGCAGAAGATGAGATATATGTCAAAAGAGCGGCAAAAGTAGTGAAATCGGTTCGAATGCCAGGCCATAATTTTTATCAGATTTTACGAAATCGAATGAGAGTGGATCGAGTCTAGAGATGAGAGATGTTTATGATGGAGAGTTAGTTTCTATAAATGAAAATCGTCAAAATCTCGAAAGGGGAGAAGAAAATGACGAAAAGTAAACGTCATTTGAAAATATTAGAGATGATAAAAAATGAAGATATAGGTACTCAGGAAGATTTAGCCAAAAAATTAGAAGAACAAGGGATTGATGTTACTCAGGCTACTGTATCAAGAGATATTAAGAAATTAGGATTGATTAAAGTTCCGTCTGGATTTGGCGGATATAAGTATTCTTTACCAATGGAACGGACACAGAATGACATCCGTGCATGGATAAAGAAAATGTTTCAAGATTTTGTAATCAGCATTGATTTCGGGGAAAATTTAATCATCATAAAATCATTGCCTGGTACAGCACAAGGTTTGGCTTCTTCCATTGATAATATTGGATTGGAAGATATTATGGGTACTGTTGCAGGGGATGATACAATTTTTATTGCAATTAAATCAGTTAGTAAAGCAGAAGAAATTTATCAATATTTGAATGATTTTTTATATTAACAAAGCTGTTAAGCAGATTATATATAAAGGAGGATTCTTCAATTGCTCCAGTACCTACACATCCAGAACTTTGCTCTGATTGATGAACTGCATCTTGAATTTTATTCTGGATTGAATATCTTGACCGGCGAAACAGGTGCAGGTAAATCAATTATTATTGATGCACTGGACATGTTGTTGGGTGGTCGGGCTTCTTCAGATGTTATTCGGACAGGTCATCAGAAAGCGTTTATAGAAGCTGTATTTAATATTGAAGGAAATCAATGGATTCAACAGGGTTTAGATGAGATTGGTATCCAAAATGACAGTCATCAGTTGCTTTTAAGTCGTGATATCACTGAAAGTGGAAATAATCGTCTTCGTGTCAATGGTCAATTAGCGACGAGAAATATGGTTAGAGAATTAAGTAAATATCTTTTGGATATTCATGGCCAGCATGAACATCAGTCTCTTATGAATAAACAGGAGCATTTAAAATTATTAGATGAATATGGCGGTAAGGAAGTGGAAATGCTAAAAGTTAAAACAGCTGCCGCATATAAAGAACTCACAAAGATTAAAAAAGAGCTCAAAGCATTACGTCAAAATGAACGGGAGAAAAATCAAAGGATTGATCTTTTGCAATTTCAAGTTAAAGAGATCGAAGAAGCGGGGCTGAGTACTGGTGAAGAAGGAAAAATACTAAATAGACGAAAAATTTTGATGAATGCAGAAAAATTATTTCAAAAGGCTAATTTAGTAAATGCTTTGTTTGCTGGTGATGATGTAGAAGTGGTTGGAATTATAGATCATGCTGGTAAGCTCTTGAAAAATTTAGAAGAGATGAGCCGAATTGATGAAAGTTTAGAACCAGTTCGTCAGATGATTGAGAATGCATATTATCAACTGCAAGAAGCATCTTTTGAGATGGGCAGCTATAGTGATAGTATTGAATTTGATCAGGAAGAATTGATGCAGATTGAAGAAAGATTGAGTCTTTTGAATAGTTTAAAACGAAAATATGGTCAAAACATCGAAGAAGTATTAAATTATTATCAAACAATCAAAGAAGAACTCGATTCTTTGGTTCATAGCGATGAACTTATAGAAGAATTGGAGAATCTGTGGCGTCAGGCAATGAAAGATTATGCCAAAGTGGCTATACAGCTTACCGAATTACGACGTGAGATTGGATTACAATTTGCTTGGAAGGTGATGCGTGAATTAGCTTATCTTTCTATGCCAAATGCAAAATTTAGGGTTCAAACAGAATGGCTTGAAAAAGAGAATGGTGTAGAGATAGATGGAATTTATTACGATTATGGTTCAGATGGGTTAGATCAGGTGGAATTTATGCTCTCTCCTAATCCTGGTGAAGAAATGAAGCCATTAATTAAGATCGCCTCTGGTGGAGAGATGTCTAGGATTATGTTAGGGATAAAAGTTGTTACTATGGGTCTAAATCAAGTGGATTCGGTAATCTTTGATGAGGTAGATAGTGGAGTTGGTGGTGAAGCAGGACAGCGAGTTGCTGAGAAATTAGCCTGGATTTCGAAAGAGCATCAAGTAATCTGTATAACTCATTTACCACAGATTGCAGCTATGGCTGATCAACAGTATCATATTTATAAAGAAGTTAAAGATAATCGGACACGGTCTAATGTAGTTTCTTTGAGTGGAGAGAAGCGGATTGAAGAATTGGCCCGCATGTATGGTGGACTTGAAGTGGGAGTTGCAAAAGAACATGCAGCAGCTATGCTGGAAATGGCTCGGAAAAAGAAGGCAGAACTATAAAATTTTGAATTGCATATTTGTTTTTTTAAAAGGGCATCTTTATATTAGAAGATGCTCTTCTTATATTTCGCTGAGGGGCACACAGAAGGGGAGATAGGCCAGGAGTGTGATCTTTCGGTGAAACAAAAAAAATGGCTGTTGTTGAGTTGTGCTCTTTTTCTTGTAGTAGCTGTAGTCTTATTACCTCAATTTATCACTAAAATGGGATTTCCATCCCAGCTTAAGATTATTCAAGGGATAGATCAGTCGTTACAGATTCATTTTCCTTTTGATGTTTACATCTCTTGTGATAATCCTGAGCAGCTATTGATTAATGGTCAACTTCTGAACGAAGAAAGGTTAAAGATTAACCTTTCTGATCCAATTCAATTGCAATCAAATACGGTTGGTACAGTACGAGTAGATTTTAAGCTGTTTGGCTTACTTCCGATACGGCATATGGAAGTTGACGTAAGGCCAGAGGTGTATGTTTATCCAAGTGGACATTCCATTGGAGTTTTGCTTCATTCAGATGGAGTGATGGTGGTTGAGGATTCTTATGTTGATGGTAAGGATGGGAAGAGATATTATCCTGCGAGGGAAGGTGGAATTGGCCCAGGGGATTATTTGTTGGAGATGAATAGTAAGAAACTATATTCAAAGCAGGATGTAGCGACTCAGATTTATGAGGCGGGTCGTCAAGGAAAGCCTTTAATGACCAAGGTGAGAGACAAAAATGGGAAAGTTGAAACGAAGATGCTTCAACCTGTTCAGAACAAAGATGGAGTTTATATGATTGGTCTATATATTGAAGACGGCGTAGCAGGTGTCGGGACTATGACTTTTTATGAACCAAAGAGCGGATATTATGGAGCATTAGGCCATGTGATAACTGATGCGTACACTAGAAAACCGATTAAAATTCGGGCAGGTGAGATTGTTAAAGCTCATATTTCTGGAATTAACTCAGGAAGACGGGGTGTTCCGGGAGAAAAATTAGGAACTTTTACAGATTATCAGGATGTGCTAGGTGTAATCGATAAAAATTGTGAATATGGAATTTATGGAAAACTAAATACAATGCCTGAAAATTCTTTTTTTAAAGAACCGATTCCAGTAGCAACAAGCAGGCAGATAGAATGCGAAAAGGCATGGATTTATACTGTAGTTGAAGGTGGAAATATTGAGAAATTTGCTATAAAGATTGAACGTGTTTTTTATCAATCTAAATCAGCATCGAAGGGATTAATCATTGAAATTATTGATCCTACGTTACTTCGAATTACAGGTGGAATTATACAAGGTATGAGCGGTAGTCCAATAGTGCAAAATGGTAGGTTTGTAGGTGCTGTGACACATGTATTTGTTAATGATCCAAAAAAAGGTTATGGAGTTTTGGCAGAGTGGATGATCAAAGAAGCAGGGTTAAATAGTCTAAAAGGTCAGCAAGAGTTAGCGCGATAACTCTTGCTTCTTTTTTTTGGTATTTTTTTAGTTAAAAAAAAGGAATATATTTTTTTATGGCGAAAGTAATAAATGAAAGTAATTAAACGACCATCTTTGCCTTTTTAAGCAATTATTAATGCTAATAGAATAAGATGGAAATATTTTTTGCAATTTTTTGACTATTTAACAAACATAACTTTAAGGAGGGAATTATTTTGTCAGAAGATATCAGAATTATTTTGGTGGATGATAACAAAGAATTTTGTGAGTTGGTGAAGGAGTATTTAGATCAACAGGATCATATGCGAGTTGTAGGAATCGCATATAATGGCATTGAAGGTTTGGAATTGATCAAAGAACATCAGCCGGATATTGTGATTTTAGATATCATTATGCCACATCTTGATGGGATTGGTGTTTTAGAGGAGCTTAATAAGCAAAGCATGATACAAGATCAGAAGATTATTATGTTAACAGCTTTTGGACATGAAGAAGTTACTCAGCGGGTAGTCGAATTAGGGGCTAGCTATTATATTATGAAACCTTTTGATTTGGAAAAGCTTGTTGATAGAATTGATCAATTAATGAGTCCTGTAAAAGTTACCACCAGTTTTGCAGGGGTTGTATTTACATCAAAGAAAAAAGACGCGAGCATTCGGATTACTGAGATAATGCATCAAATTGGGGTACCTGCACATATCAAGGGATATTTATACGTACGTGAAGCAATTGAGATGGTGATTAATGAGATCGAGTTGTTAGGTGCAATTACGAAAGAATTGTATCCTTTGGTTGCTAAAAAGTTTAATACTACACCAAGTCGTGTTGAGCGGGCGATTCGTCATGCTATAGAAGTTTCATGGGAGCGTGGTAATACTAAAGCAATTAATAACATTTTTGGTCATTCGGTTACAACTGAAAGTGGTAAACCTACTAATTCTCAGTTTATTGCGAAGATTGCGGATAAGTTGAGGTTAGAGTTGAGGGCTAGCTAGTATTCTCCTTGAAATTGACTGAGCTATAAATGACCAGGATCATAAAAAAAAAAAGTGTGGTAAAAAACGTCACTGCGAAATATCGCAGTGACGTTTTTTACCACACTTTTTTTTTTTATGACCCTGATTTTGTTAATATACAAGGTGGAATATTGAGGGCTAGTTATTGCGTTTTGGAGAATGAAATTTGGTGATTATTGAAATACTATCATTAAAAAGTGGAGGAGAATTTATTGATCTTTCGTGGGGTTGTGAAACTTGATAGTAAAACAAAAAATCTTGTGAAACGTTTAAAGCAAGGGGATATTGCTGTTATTAAACATAAAGATTTAGATGAAGTGGCAGCGCGCTCTTTGGCTAGGACGGGCGTAAAGGTTGTGATCAATGCTACATCTTCTATAAGTGGTCGTTACCCTAATCTAGGGCCATCTGTGTTGAATGAGGCAGGAGTGCTTTTAATAGATAAAGTTGGAGAAAATATTTTTGAGAAGTTACATGAAGGTGACTTTGTAGAAGTTATAGATAATCAAATATTATTGAATAAGAAAATGGTTGGTCAAGGAGAGATACTTACTGAAGAGAAAACGGAGGAACTTATAAAAAAAACTAGAGATAATTTAGAGATTGAATTGGACAAATTTGTAGAAAATACTTTACAGTATGCAAAGAAAGAGAAAGCATTAATCTTTGATTTAAGAGTTCCTGATGTGAAAACATTGATTCAGGATCGTCATGTATTGATTGTTGTTAGAGGTCAGGATTATCAAGCAGATCTTAGAGCCATTCATAGCTATATTACTGATTTAAAACCAGTAATCATTGGTGTGGATGGAGGAGCTGATGCCTGCTTAGAATTAGATTTAAAGCCTGATATAATCATTGGAGATATGGATAGTGTGAGTGACAAAGCTCTATTATTAGGATCTGAACTGATAGTTCATGCATATCCAGATGGGCGAGCACCAGGTTTGTCGCGTCTGGAGAAACTAAATCTTAAAGGTATTACTTTTCCGGCTCCTGGTACAAGTGAAGATATAGCCATGTTATTAGCTTATGAGTATGGAGCAACTTTGATTGTCGCAGTTGGTACTCATTCTAATATTATTGATTTTCTTGAAAAAGGACGTCCTGGGATGGCAAGTACTTTTTTGACGAGAATGAAAATTGGTTCGATTCTTGTAGATGCTAGGGGAGTAAGTAATTTATATCGGAAAGGTTTCACACGAAAGGATGTAACTTGTCTTATCATAGCAGCCCTAATCCCAATTTTTATCATCATCCTAGTCTCCCCACCCATCAAACAACTCGTCCGTCTATTAGTAGTTTGGCTAAGACTTAATTTTAATTTTTAATTTTTAATTCTTAATTGCTCTTAAAAAGGGGGTTTATCTGTGGTTATAGATCTGAAATATCATCTAACAACAATTATTGCCATCTTTTTAGCATTAGGAACAGGGATTTTAGTAGGGAGTGCTATGATTGGAGATGATGGAATTGTCAGAGAACAGCAGATATTAATTGTACAGATTGAAGAAGATTTAAAAAATTTGCGGAGTCAGAATAATCAATTTAGGGATAAGGTGATAGATATAGAAGGTATGATGGTAGAACAGGAGGAGTTTATCAATCAACTTTTTCATGATGCGATTGCTGAACAGTTAACAGGTTTGCAATGTGTGGTGGTGAATGATGCAAAAGAGGTTTGGGCGCAGAGTATGGATGTGATGGAAGTATTAATAATTGCCGGGTTGGATGTTGCGGAGTTAGGAGAAATTTATAGTGACGATGAGGAACAAAGTGGTGGTCAATTGGAAGGATGGGATTTTTGTGTGGTGCTAGCTCAGGTGATACCAACAGAGGTGGGAGAAATTTTTCAGCAAGGACAGATTTTTCATCCGACAATAGAGGAGATTTCATCGAAAAAGGGACTATACCAGCTAGTTAAATCTTTTGGAGAGATCAAAATAAAGGAAGAATATCTTAAAAAGGGTGAGTTGAATGATATCAGTACTCATACCGGCATTTAACGAAGAAAAAAGGATTGGAATGACGATTCAGAGTGTTTATCAAACATTGCTGCTACAGGATGAAGAGTTTGAGATTATAACTATTGATGATGGTTCAAAAGATAATACTGGGGAGATTGCCAGGATGTATGGAGCAAAGGTGATTTCTCTTTTAGAGAATCTCGGGAAAGGAAGGGCAATGAATCATGGACTTAAAGAAGCTAAGGGAGAAATTTTACTTCTGATAGATGCTGATTTAAAGGAATCAGCTAAATTTGTTAAAGAGCTTTTACAGCCGATTTTATATGATAAAGCAGATATGACTATTGGGAAATTTCCATCATCAGGGAAAAAAGGAGGGTTTGGTCTTGTTAAGGGGCTGGCCCGTTATGGTTTAAATTATTTTACGGGAGAAAAATTTGAAGCACCGATCTCAGGTCAACGTGCTCTTAAACGTGATGTGATGAAAAAAATTGGCTTATTTCAACCTGGTTGGGGGATGGAGGTAGCATTAACAATCGATGCACACTATCATGGATTTAGGATTCTTGAAGTACCTTTAGAGATGACTCATCGTGAGACTGGACGTAATCTAGCTGGATTTAAGCATAGAGGAGAACAATTTGTAGATATTTTTAGTACATTGCTTAGAAGTTTTTGGCGTTACCGATCAAAGAAAGGTGGGAAGAATCTATGATATATTTATTTGCTCTATTTTGTGTTGTATTAGCTTTTGTGACAAGACCGTTGTTTTTGAATCTGTTGATAGATGCAGATGCGATACAGGAAAATTATCAGAGGAAAGAGATTCCTGTTGGAATGGGATTGTATTTATTTTTTAATCTGGCTACTCTTTGGTCTATTGGTTATATTATTGGTTTATATTCAATTCAGCGTTTCTTTCCTATCTTACTTTTAACAGGGATTTTTTCGTTTTTGGGATTTATTGATGATCTTCTGGGAAATCGAAAGGCAAGGGGGTTGATCGGCCATTTTGGATGTTTGTTGAAAGGAAGGTTAACTACCGGGGGATTGAAGGCATTGGGTGCTGCGGTAATTTCTCTGGTAGTTGTGTATTATTCGACTGATCAGGCAGTTGAAGCGGTGATAAGTTGGTTTACTCTGTTGTTGTTAACCAATTTTATTAATTTGCTTGATTTGCGGCCTGGACGGGCATTGAAGGTTTTTACGGTGAGTCTTTTGGCATTGTTTGTGGTTTATTGGCAGTTGGGTGATATCTGGTATCTGGCGATACCATTGGTTCCGCTAATGCTATTTTATTTTCCATTGGATTTATCGGCTTTAGCTATGCTTGGAGATACTGGTGCGAATTTGTTAGGTGGGATATTGGGGTACTTTTTGATTCAGACGGTAGGGTTTTGGGGTGAAGTGGGGATTTTGGTTACACTGATGCTGGTTCATTTATATAGTGAGAGATATTCGTTGTCGGTGTTGATAGAGGAGAATCGGGTGTTGGGATGGTTGGATAGATTGGGGAGGGAGTGAGGATGGAATATATTTAAGAATTAAGAATTAATAAGAGGAAATGGACAATAAGTGTCGAAATACAATATGTAAAAAACATATTTAGCATTAAATATTTGGTCAAAATATAAAATTTATAAGTCATTTAGTAGAAAGGAATGATAAAATAAAATTATTATTAAATGATTTTCCCACAAAAAGTATTTTAGTCGCACTCCCATGTCATATAGAGTACTGAAACCGCCAAATTCAGTAATATATATGGCATGGGAGCTCTTGTGCGACTACTTTTTGTGGATTAATCATTAATTATAGTCTTTAAAATGAGAAAATGAAAGGAAGTGCATTTTTATGAAAAAGGTTATAGGATTTCTTTTAATCCTAACGGTATTATTTAATTTAAGTTTTATTGTTTGTGCTGTTAGTGAGAAGGGGAATTTAAATGGAAAGCCAGAAATTGTTGATAAGCGGAGTGTAAACAGTAAGCATTACTTAAATCCAGATGGTTCAATTACTGCCGCAATTCATCAAATACCGATTCATTATAAAAAGAATGGGAAATGGACTGATATTAATCCAAAACTTATCGCTAAAAAAGGAATAGATTATGATTATGCGATGACTGAAAATAATTTTCATCTTTATTTTTCTAAAGTTTCGAGCAAACCTCAGAAATTTGAAATTGGTGATGCGTGGATATCTTTTCAACCTTTAGATGGACATCCTATACAAGGAGAGTTTAATGAAAATCGGGTTGTTTATCGTGGGGTATGGCAAAACACTGATTTGGAGTATATTTCAAATAATCTGGGTTTGAAAGAGAATATTATATTGAACTCTTCAGAGCATCCTGATCAGTTTAGTTTCAAAGTTAATTTGCATGGTTTGAGCTATGAGCAAATTGAAGATGGAAGTATTTTGTTTAAAGATAGTGAAGATAATATTCAAGTGGTGATTCCACGGGCAAATATGGAAGATGCCAATGGGGAGTATACTGAACAGGTTGAGATGAAAATAGAGGAACAGGGGAATCATTTTATTTTGACATTGATACCAGATCAGGAATGGTTAAATGCTGAGGAGAGGGTTTATCCTATAAAAGTTGATCCAACTTATATAGATTTTTATTATTTATCTATTTCAAAAGATGCATATATAACTCAATATGGGTTAACAAGTAAGCATGGTCTAGAAACACATCTCGAATTAGGTATGAATAAACCCTGGTTTAGTAATTGGGTATCTCAATGGTCTTTGATTCAATTTGATCTTTCTACAATTCCTCCAGACGCTGTTATCGAACACGCAATAGCTACTCTTTATTTATATAGTGAAAAAGGTGGAAGTTCAGTAGATATTTCAGTTAGAGAAGTGCTTAGGGGTTGGGCAGAAAGCACTATTTCTTGGGATAATAAACCATCTTACTCAAGTAGTTTTTCGAACCCAACAAGAATAGACGGTGTTGGTTATTATGATTTTGCTTTAGATCCTTCCTGGGTTCAGAAATGGGTAAGTGGAACTGGACCTAATAATGGTTTTTATCTTACCTGTCCTTATGAGCTTGTTAGCAGTTTAAAGTATTTTTATTCGAGAGAAAAAGGCTATCAGGATAAATCTCCGACTCTTTTTGTTAAATATGAAGGTGGAGCAGGTATAAAGAATTATTGGTCTTATAAATCATTTAATCTTGGACCAGCAGGAATTGCATCAGCTAATATTTTTAGTGGAAATTTAGTGTTACAGGATGTGGATATATCTGTTCCTGCAAAAGGATTTAATCTTGAATTTGCGAGAACTTATAACAGTAATAAATCAGCTCAGACAGGGGTATTAGGTTATGGTTGGACTTTTAGTGGAAATTCATGTATTATTATTTTTGATGGAGGAAATATTGTACGTCTTATAGGAGCAGATGGAAGTGAACATTTGTTTAGAAAAGAAGGTACAGAGTATAAAGCTCCAGAAGGTATTGATCTTTCATTGACTTATGATAGTACCAAGGGTGAATATAGCTTTAAAAGTCCTGCTAGAGTAAAGTACATTTATTCAGCTAATACGAAAAAAATATTGAGAAAAGAAGATAGATATGGTAATAAGATCAACTATGGTTATGATGTGTATGGAAGATTGGATAAAATTTCCGATTCGTCTATTCCTGCTAGAACAATACAGATATTTTATTCTAATGATCGAATATGGAAAGTTATAGATCCAAAAAATAGATCGGCCTATTATAATTATGATTCGTATGGTAATTTAGAATCGTATCAAGATTTTGGAGGACATATTACGCATTATAACTTTAATAGCAGTCATCTCTTAAGTGGTGTTACTGACCCAGAGGGTAATAACACGCATTTTGGATATTTTGGTGAAGATGTGTACACTGTAAGAACTGCTGATCAGTTAGATGGGTGGCGTGAGACAATATTTGCAACTATGACAAGTGATGGTATAGACAATTTGGTAAGGGTTGTTACTGAAGTTAATGGTTGTGATATTATTTATACAATGAATCGTGAAGGTTTAGTTATGAAGAAAGAGATAGAGGGAGAAGATGCTCTAGATACTACAACATATAATTTTGCTTATAAAGATAAGCGGATTCAAATAGTTGACGATACTAAAACAATGACCTACTATGAATATGACGATAATACCGATGACGGAATACCAAATTTGACCAAGGTAATTCGAGATTATGGAGAAGGTAAAAATAATTATACAACAATTTATGGATATGATTCATATCACAATGTAATCTCAATTAAAAATGCTAGAGGATTTACTATAACTAATGCATGGAGTGCTGATGGTAATAAGTTAGATAATGTGACTGATGCTGAAGGAAACGTAATATCATATACTTTTTATCCTGATGGTCAATTAGAGACTGTTACTGTATCACCAAAGATTGGTGAAAATGTTATTACTGAATATT
>DAOVRZ010000165.1:0-7233 GCA_030627905.1 Halanaerobiales bacterium | reverse complement strand
CTTTGTTTTTCTGTCGTTTCAATTTTTGTAGGTTGTAATAGCATAATAAAATGACTCCTTAAAGTTTTTATTTTATTATACATTATTTTGTTTGTTTTGTGAAGTAGTATCTTTAATAATTAAGCTATGTTGCACTAGTATGAGCAAACATCATATCATAGGAACGTCCTTGAAATTCTTTTGCTAAACGTAAGTATGATTTATTCATTTTTAAAAAAACTTCGATATCCCAACGCTTACTGTATATTCGAATTATCTCTTCTTCAGACAATGTAGTATCAGTTGACAACAAAGCCAACTAGTTACGGGATCTATTACGATCTCTAACCAAGATAATTTTTGCTTTTCCACGCTTCTTTTTTATTGATGCATATAGTTGTTTTAATAAATCAAGCATAACAACCTTGAACTTTTTTACTTTTCATCCTTCTTTTGTAATTATTTATATATTTATCAATTTTTCCATCAATTCCATAAAGTTGATTTTTCTTTTTTCAGATTTTAGACATGAGAAAGCAACTGGTAGAAAAGTGCTTCCATCAGACCAACCTAAAGCTTGTTCTTCAATCTCATTCTCTGGAGCTACATAATCTACCTTTGATCTTCAATGTTCTGTTGGAAATGCCCATAACCCAAATTTTAAAATCATCAAATTTATCCTCCTTTCTTCTGTCAAAAAGACTGATCTTATTAGCTGCCAGGTAATTTGTGAAGCATTTTTATAAGTTAATCAGCACGTAGTAACTAATCAAATACCTGTTGCCTTATAAATTAATACTTGTAAAGGCGTAACTAAATGAGGTTATATACATAATAACACAATCACATTTAATACGGACATACCTGGTTCTATCTTAGTAATTCACATTCATTACAGCACCTTAGCATATGTGGAGTTTCTCTTAAAATGGAATTTACTAATTAATCACATCCAATTTTCTTAATATAATTTATCCTCGTTATAATTTTTCTTTCATACTTTAATTTGTTATCTATTATTTATATTTCTATCTAGTAACAACATTTCCTTCTCATAAAAACTCTTCTTTTGTAAATTAATTAAAAAAAGGACATTGTTCGACCATACCGTCGGTCTACCAATGTCCTTGAATTTATAATTATTTGCAAATTATTATTTAATATTGTAGTACTTTTGGAGATCTCTAAGCTATGTATTATTATATCGTAATATTATTGACTTTACTATTATCTTTTCTAACTAACTATAAAGCTTAAATATTACAGTAAACGCTGACCTATTGAGATCTTTTTTTTAGACAAGAAAAAGAAAATGTAGATACTACAGACATTGGTTCATCTATTTTGTCGATTGGTTTAAATAAGCCTATGAAATTTAGAGAAAGTTTATTATAAGTTAGTTGGATTTATGAATGTGCTCAATCTAGTATACTATTAGATTCCGTTTTAAAATTGTTAGAGGTATCATAGAGAAAAGAATATCTTTGAACTGTAAAAAAAATGTAATGAGTTTTGCTCATTTATAGTATAGTAGATAAACTGTTTCTGCCACTAGAATGTCGAAAAATGCCGGAAATTTATGAGTTTTTATAGGAGAATATAACAGTAATAACATAGAAAATAATATTATATAGAAATTAAATTTTTTCCAAAAAACATTTTACAAGTTTAATTATATTAATAAAGAATACATATGCCAATATAAATGGTTTTATCTTTTGAGTTAAGACCCCCACTTCTATAAGTGGTGGGAATTGTTTTTAATCTTCAGTGGGGGTAGAATCCCCTACTGAAGCCCCGATGTTCAGCTTTAGCTGGACGAGTTCACTAAAGTTTTTTGATATTTTTTCCAATTGTTAGTTAATTAAATCAACTCCCAATAAATCACCAAAATTATCGAAACTTTTGAATGCTGAAAAATTAAATACACCACAGTGTAATAACTATCTATTATCTGACAAAATTTTAAAGAGTAAATACTTCTGGTTTTAAATGTATTTATCCCCTTTTCTTCAATTATGGACTCATACATTTATACATAATTCTTTGATAGGGTTAATCATAATATGTCAATGTCAAGAGTAGCAAGGGAAGCAAGAAATGAGGTGTCATGGAAATTAAGGCGAATATATAAAGTTTGAGCAATGATCGCTGGAATACTGATAAATATTGAAGAGGAAACACTAGATGAGAGTTCTCTCCTTTCGAGAATTATGTAAGATGTCCTACATAAGAACTGGAATTCAGATGGCATTAATTCTTAAGATTTTTGCGTATAACTTTCAGGTGTATATAAAATGACTTAATAAAGGAAAGAGGTTGCTTGATGAACGAAGTGCTTGAGAACCTATTAAAGTTCTGTCGTCTACCATGTATTGTAGAGCTTTAAATTCATGAAAAAAGCGCAGTCCAGAGAAATAATCTAAAACTCCATACTTACCAAAAAAAGAAGTATTAGATCATTTTGATAATTTTTTGACTTTTAGTGTTACTCAATTAAATTAAAAGGGTAGTTCATTTTTTCCATGATAAAAGCAGTATATAATTATCGGATAATTTTTAAAAAGTTAGAAAGAAGTGTTTTCAATGGCTAATTTTTTTCTGAAGATGTTAAAAAGTATAATCTTCATCTTGAATGGAACCATCCAACTAAAGAAGCTTATCTTTATGACAAAATTGATAATGGTCGAACAAAATGTCGATTATGTCCAAGGGGATGTATAATAAAAAATAACAGTGTTGGCTTTTGTAAAGTTCGTAAAAATATTGACGGAACCCTTTACGCCCTTTCATATGGTAAAGCATCCCATATGACAATTGAAAGAATTGAGACTGAAGCCCTTTATCATTATAGTCCCGGGGCAAAGGTATTATCTTTAGGTAATTTTGGATGCAATCTTGATTGTGTTTACTGCCATAACTGGAAGTTTTCCCAGTTTCAATACACTCCTCCTGAATTAATTCATGAATATACAGCAGAAGATATTATCTCCTATGCTATAAAAAATAATGTGAAAATTCTCTCCTGGACCTATAATGAACCTGCCATTTGGTTTGAATTTGTTATTGATACTTCAAGAAAAGCAAAAGAGTATGGTATCAAAAGCCTTTTTAAATCTGCTTTCTTTTTAAGTCAAGAAGCTATCGAAGAATTAATTAAGGTAACTGATATATTTGCGATTTCTATGAAGGCTATGACTGATGAATATCACCATCAGTTCACTAAAGGTTGGGTTCAACCAATTTTAGATAATACAAAATTGATCCATCGAAGCAATCTCCATTATGAGATAAGTAATTTAGTTGTTCCTGGCTTAACTAATAATCTGGAAAGTTATGATAAAATAATTGATTTTATATTAGAAGAATTATCAGCAGATATTCCCCTACACTTTACAAGATGCCACCCTGATTATAAATGGAAAGTTGATGCCAAGACAGCTGTAGAAGATGTAAAGATAGGCCGGCAGCGTGCTTTAGATAAAGGGCTAAAATATGCATACATAGGTAATGTATTTGGTAAAGATGGAATTAATACATTTTGCCCTAACTGTCATGAACTACTGATCGAGAGATATGGATTAAGTACTTACACTAAAGGTTCTTTGGGCGAATCAGGCCAATGTAAAAAATGTGGTTATCTGACCAATATCAAAGAAATTGGTCAAGCAGACAAACTGATCTCTTTATAGAAAGGAGAATTATCGAGTAAATGCTGAAACACCCAGCCATAAATTTATCATTACCAGAACCAATCCAAAAGAGCAAAGTTTTTCGCTGAAATTCCCTGACTATGTCACCTTAACTGTCTTTATTGTTGAAGATCGTGCCCATTATCCTACAGATATCTTTTTTAAGGGGTAAATTGAAGGGGAGCGGGGTCTAAAGAAGGTTTTTAGTTCTTTCCATGCTCTACTTAGATACCCACGGTATCGGGAACTTTCATCCCTTCAATTCCTGGGATTCTACCTCACGATGGACTCCCTTGTGTTCAGCAACAGGTGGTTAAAGCTTGGCATTCATGGTGGGCACATAAATAAACTCCACTCAATACAAAATTGAGCGGAGTTTTTATTTTACTTAATAAACCCTACCAGTCTCATATATCTCAGTATCTTTACTATATACTCCTCATCTATTTCTGGCCAGTCATAACCAATCTGTTTTAAGTATTTGGCTGTTAAAGTAGGATCTAATTCAACATTTGCACCGAAATCTGTATTTTCCTCTGAAAATAGCCATATCATTTTTTTATAATCCTTCTCCAGTAATCTGTTGATATAGTTTTTGAAAGTATGGTTATCTACTATGTGGATCTTAAATCCATTGAGGTTAAATACGGATACAATTTCGCTAATTGTAATTGTTTTTGGATTATGAAGATGGAATACTCGATTTAGAGCTTCCTCTGTTTTCATAATTTTAACAAAAGCTTTACAAGACTCATCAGCAGGTGCAAATTCAAGAGGTATAATTTTAATCTCTTCCGATATTATACCTGATTCAATTAGAGTTTTAAGCATGTTATAGATCTGATTGTCTTCAATGTTTATCTGAAAATGTCCATCCGTGTACCGTCCAGAAATATTGCCCATCCTATAAATCGTAGCTTTTAATCCAGTATTTATTGCTTTATGAATAAGATTCTCTGCTTCAAATTTCGTTCTAGAATAGACATTATCCTCAAAATTCTGTCCTAAATAAAAATCATTTTCAGTAAAGATTATCTTCTTATTTCCGCTAACTTTTGATCCAATAACTCCTTTTGTTGAGCTATAATGGAGCCAGCAATCATTTTTTAATGCAAATTTTATACACTCTTCTGTACCAGATACATTGACTTTTTTCAATTCTGAGTACAAACCATAATATTTTACCAAAGCTGCTGTGTGAATCACGGTATCAATCTTGGCCCCTAATCTACTATATTTTTCTTCTGATAAACCAAAATTAGTTAAAGTAATGTCTCCAACTATTGGAAATATTCTTTTATCAATCAAAGTAGTAAATTTATCAGGGAAGTACAGATTCAGTAGGTCAAGCAATCTTTCTTTGACACCCAGGCCATCTTTTTCTCGGATCAAACAATAGATATTAGCCTTAGTACTTTCTATAAGTTCATTAAGTAGATGGCTTCCAAAATACCCTGTTGCACCTGTTAATAATATGTCTTTGCTTTCCAGCCTATGAGGGCTAACAATCAAATCTTCAGTTAAGTGATTAGCTACCCCTTTGATTATCTCCAAATTTAGCTCCTCTTTAAAAAAGGTTGTACAACTGATTGTGCAATGATTAATTATCTCTTTTAACTTATCTATTAACAGTGTCTTAAGAATTTTTATTGAGCTTTCAGCCAAATACTTATCATTATAGCTTAGCTTAATCCTCAACCCTTTCTCAAATATAAAAGCATTAAAATCAAGAATATAAGGATAATTGTTTTTCGGATGAATACTAACAGGTGCTTCTTCACTTATCGTGATTAATCTGTCCCTATCTTTTTTATTATCTTCAAAAATCTCTCCAATATTACCAAAATAGTTAAAGGAGATTAGAGGATTTAATTTACTCAGATGTAAATTTCCTTTTAAAAATCTAGCTATTCCATAATCCATGCCTTTATTTGGGACTCTTCTGAGACTCCCTTTTACTTCTTTAATGGTCTCTTCAATACTGCTTTTTCTTTCAAAATAGACAGGATAGATGTTTGTAAACCAACCAATAGTTCTACACAAATCTACATTGGTTATAATCTCCTCTCTACCGTGACCTTCCAAAATTAAACATAAATTATCTAAGTTAAAAGTTTCTGTTAGCGCCATTGTTAAAGCTGAAAGAAGAATATCATTTATCTGGGTATCATAGGCTAGATGTACTTTTGTTAAAAGGGCAGAGGTATCTTCTTTATTCAACTCAACAATTGTATCTTTGAGATCAGAAAAACAATTATCTTTTACCTCTTTTTCAGTAATTCTGGCAAGAGAGGTGGGGTCAATTTTATACCAATATTCCAAATCTAGGTTGGCAGTCTGTCCATATTGATATAATTTATAGCTCCATTCTTGAAAAGAAGTTGTTTTTAACGGTAATTTATATTCTAGAGCTAAATCATATAGATTTGTTAAATTCTCAAGTAAAATTTGCCAGGAAACTGCATCTATAATGAGATGGTGAACTGCAATCAAAAGCCTTTTTCCCCTTTCACCTAAATCAAATATTACAGCTTTGATCAATAAATCTTTTCTTAGGTCAAAACTCTGAATCTTTTTAATGATTTCTCTAAGTAACTTGTCTTGTCTACCATCAGAGAAAGTGCTTAAGTCTACCAATTGAAGTTTAAATTGAATCTCATTCATTCCCCGATTATATTGAATTATCTCATTTTCGTCCATTCTGTAAGTCATTCTTAAACTGTCATGATGTTCAATAATCTTTCTTAGAGCTTTCTCTAATAATTCTAAGTTTACATTCTCCTTTAATTTGAATATATTGCTCTGATTGAAATAATACTGAAATTGTTGCTGGAAATACCACTGTTGAACCGGGGTCAATAAGACTTGGCCCTGTACCTCTTTTTGTGGCACAATAACCTCATTTATAATAGTGTTAACATTTTTTCCAATTCTTCGTATAGTCCGAAGGTCAAAAAGATCTTTAATTTTAAAATTAATCCCTTCAGTAACTAACCTGGCTCTAATCTGCATGGCTTTAATAGAATCTCCACCCAAAGATATATAATCATCCTCAACTCCAATTGGTTCTCTCCCCAAAATCTCTTCAAAAACTTTAACCATCGTCTCTTCTACATGGCCCATCGGTGGTTCATATTTTCCCTCAAGTTGACTTTCATCTACTTCTGGTAAAACTTTCCGATTAATTTTCCCATTTAACATTAAAGGTATTTTCTCTAATTTTATCAAAAACATTGGAATCATATATTCTGGAAGTTCTTTAGCTAAATGTTCTCGTAATTCAGCTATAGATAATTCATCCTCAGAAACTATATAGGCACAGAGATATTTGTTATCATTTAAATCTACTTTATCTACTACTATAGCTTCTCTAATCTGATCATGGCTCAATAATTGATTTTCAATCTCACCTAACTCTATCCTAAATCCTCTGATTTTAACTTGATTATCAATTCGACCTAAAAACTCAATGTTCCCATCAGGAAGCCATTTGGCAAGATCACCTGTTTTATACATTCTAGTTTCTAAAAAAGGGTTTTGGATAAATTTATCTTCTGTTAAT
>DAOVRZ010000067.1:0-31449 GCA_030627905.1 Halanaerobiales bacterium | reverse complement strand
TCTATTTCTTCTGCTGTCATTACTTGAGGCAGATGTTTTGCATATGTACAAGGTGCTAGGAATACAACCAAAAGCAAAAGCAGTAGTATTGATAATTTATTAATTTTCATAATTCAACCTCCAATTAAAAAGTACAGGAATTCAAAACTAATTATATTGCTTTTTCTTTATACTGTCAATATTAAATTTTACTTTTAGTTTTATTATTATCTGCATAGTTGTTGATAATAAAGTTAGCTAGTTATTTCCCTCCACTTAAAATCATCAACTATAAAAGGTTTTTTGTGTCTAGTAAATAATATATTTTGCGTTGACGGTAATCAAATGCCTTTTTAGTCCCACAATTATCTCCATGATATCCTCTCATGCTTGCAGGAATCCAGGTTGAATAAATGTAATACCCTACTAGTTTTGAGAAAGAGGTATTTTTTGAGTTATAGGAAAGTTAAGATTATAAACGGCGGGTAAAGGTACATTTGAAAACTTTTCTTTAAAAAAGTCGGATTTGCAAAAATTTATTTTTTATGATATTTTTATAAATGTGATAGCAGTTGTACAAAATAAATACAAACAGAGGTGCTAGGAATGGAGTTTTCATTAAACTTTCCTCAAAATATTGTTTTTGGTGAAAATACTTTGGCGAAATTGGGGGAGCTAACGAAAGTTTATGGAACAAGATGTTTCATAGTTAGAGGTCATAAGTCTGTAGAATCTTCGGGTGTTTTAGAAAAACTAGAGTTAAGTTTGAGAAGAGAGGGAATTAAGTGTGTAGGGTTTTATAAGGTAAAAGGTGAACCTGATTGTAGCATGGTTGATGAAGTAAGAAAATTAGTCGAGATTGAAGGAGTGGACTTTATCATTGGAGTTGGAGGAGGAAGTGCACTGGATGTTGCAAAGGCAGTAGCTGGATTATCAGGACAGTTATTGCCTACAGTAGATTATTTAAATAAAACTCCGTTTCAGTATAATGGATTACCTTTTATTGCTATACCTACGACAGCTGGAACAGGAAGTGAGATTACCTTAAATTCGGTTCTAAATAATCCTACCAACGGTAATAAAAATAGTATAGCTGATCCGAAATTTCAGCCAGTGCTAAGTATAGTAGATCCTATCCTTACATATGGAATGCCTCCGATGATAACTGCATCAACAGGTATGGATGCTTTAACTCATGCAATCGAGTCTTATACATCGAAGAATGCAAATCCTTTAACTATGTCGTTAGCAGAAAAAGCAATCGAGTTAATTGGAAAAAGTTTAATCAAAGCAGTAAATGATGGATCTGATGTTGAGGCTAGACGAAATATAGCTATGGGAAGTATGATTGCGGCTTTAGCGTTTGCACAAACTGGAGTTGCCAATGCGATATTATTACCAGAGGCGATAGGTTTTAATGATAGAGATTGTCATGAAAGATATAAAAGAGCTGAAGAACTCATGGGAGCAGATAAAAAACTTTCAGATTTCATTCGTGATATGATAAAGGAAATGCCGATACCACATAATTTGAGTGAAGCGGGTTACAGGAAAGGAAAAGAGCAGGAGATTATTGAAAAAACCTTTCAATCTCGTTCATTGAAAAAGAATCCACGCGAGGTAGAGGAGAAGGATGTTTTGGAGATTTTAGAAAAATGTATTTGATGACACTTCAGAAATAGAATGAATTTAAGTCCCCACCATTAAGAGAAAGTATATGTGGGGTCTTTAAACTGGACTTTAAACCTGAGAGTATCAACATCAGTAAAGTCAGTAGGTCTATTTATGAGAAGAAAATATCGTTTAGTGGAGTTTTCGTCTCGTTAAATAGAAAAAATTTACTGACTATTGTTTGTTAGACAGGGGTATAATAGAAATGAGGTAATAATTAAGGAGGAAATCGAACTTTAATGTAGAAAAGGTATATTAACATAGTTATTTAAAATTACACACCATTGCGAAACGGCAAAAACCCCGGTCTGGTGCGTAAAGTGTGATTAACGTTGAAATGACGTCATTTGTGAGGGGTTGAGCAGGCAGTGGGAAATGTAGAAAGTTGTCGTAAAATATCGAAAATAAATCTGGTGCGTAAAATTGATTTTGGGACCAGTAGTATCAAGGGTTGAGAAGGGGTAGAGTTACAATAGACATACTTCCTGTAGAGGAATTGAAACTACTTCCTATACTCTCTCATTAGTGCCTTACCTTGTAAGTTACAATAGACATACTTCCTGTAGAGGAATTGAAACTCATCGACGGCACACTCGCCGTCATGGACCATTTCAAGTTACAATAGACATACTTCCTGTAGAGGAATTGAAACTCTGACATAAACTTCACTCCTTTTTTTGATATAATGCGTTACAATAGACATACTTCCTGTAGAGGAATTGAAACTATCTATGACAACCTCTACAAAGAAATGGTTTTAAAAAGTTACAATAGACATACTTCCTGTAGAGGAATTGAAACATCCTTTCAATCCTGCGTAATGCCTGATAAGTGAAGTTACAATAGACATACTTCCTGTAGAGGAATTGAAACTGTATTGAAGCGTTAATAACATCATCATTAATCAGTTACAATAGACATAATTCCTATAAAGGAATGAATATTAATTATTAAAAGTTTTTTTCTTCGAGAAAACATTAAAGAATAGTATTAAAACACTCGTACTTATGAGTGTTTTTTTAATTTTGGAAAATAAAAATTGTGAAAGAACTTCTAATTTAATTAGATCACTTTTTCAAAAGAGGAATCTTACTTTATTAATAGAATTATGTAATAAATAAGAAATACGTTTTCAGTTTGAAAAATTCACTTTTTACATTAATTATTTGGGAGAGTGGTAATGGTGATATTTAACAAAATATATTTAGCAAAGGCTCTTCAACCGATCCATATTGGGACAGGGGGATATCACATTGGGAGAATAGATAACAAAATAGTTAGAGATGAAGAAGGAGTACCGATTGTACCTGGAACAACTCTGTCAGGAGCAGCAAGAAGTTATCTTTCGCTAGATCTAAATAGTGATTGTGCAGGAACAAATGGCTGTGGAAAAGATAATTGTCCTATTTGCTTATTGTTTGGTTTTTCAAAAGAGGAAGGTCACCTTTCCAGGCAGGGAATGGTACAAATTTATGATGCTCGTCTCTTGTTTTTTCCGGTAGCTACCATGTATGGTCCGATTTGGGTGACTACAAAATCTAGACTTGATGATTTTGGTAGTACAATAAATAATGAGCAGCTATGTAGCTTTGCTTCTAATATTGAATTATCTTATGATAATGAATATATTCAGTTGGGAGAAAGCCATGATTTAGAGGAAAAAGTGAATCTTGGTTGGTTAGTTTTCCATAGGAAATTTTCAGAAAATAAAATTTCTGAAAATTATAGAGATGTTTTTGAAGCACTTTCTGTAGAACCAGATATTATAAATCGTTCAATATGTATCCATGATGATCTTTTTCAAAGCATAGTAGACGACAATCTTGAGAAACGAACATCAGTAGCTATTGATCCTGAAACGAATACTGCGGACGAAGGGGCACTTTTTTCATATGAAGCAATACCACGAACTAGTTATTTTTATTTTGATGTAACTTATAATCATCCGCGTGGATTTATGTCTACTCTAGCAAATGACTTTGAAGAAGCGGTAAACATAGGTTTAATTAAAGGTGGAGAAAAAGATAATGAGTTGAATCAATTATATGAATATTTAGAAAAGGCATTTTCCTATTTTAAATACCTTGGGATAGGTGGAATGACTACACGTGGATTTGGAAGAATTGAAGTAAAGGTGGGGGTGAAAGATGGAACGCAAAAATCTTAAAAGAAGATTGGTTTTACGAGGAATTAGCCTCGCTGAAAACATTCCAGATAAACGCAACCTTAAGATTGTTTTAAATAAAGCACTTGGGATTTTACGTATCAATGGACTTTATGGATTTTTTATATGGTTGGGAGAACGAGGTTCAGAGGGTAAAGAAGAGAAAAAAATTGCAAGAGCAATTTGTCAGGAGTGTTTTAATCTACTTTTTATAGATGAGTTGAGTTTTTTTAAGAACAAGGTTAATAATCTAAGTTTAAAAACTTGCAATGATGATATTGAAAAAATAGAAAACTGGATTAGATTAAGTGATTCTATAAATAATATTCTCATCAAAGAAAATTTATTTACTATAGATGAATTATTCTTTTTAGGGCAACTTTACGAACAAATGCTAACTTATGCTTTGTATTCTGCCAAAGCAAATGATCTCCAAGGTTAGGGGTTGATTTTTATGGCAATATGGAAGGTAATTGAAATAGAGATAGAAGCATTAACTAAACTTCATTTTGGTGGTTTGAAGTTGGGAGTAGTTGAATTAACAAAAAGATTTATTCCAGGCAAAACATTATGGGGGGCATTAACTGCAACTTTAACTAGAGAAATGAATGAGTTTTGTTCTTCTGATTCTTATGAGAAGAACGGCAAAATTTTGATGAAATATTTCAGGTTTACAAATTGCTATATTAAAGAGGATGAAAGTGTTCTAGTTCCTACTTATATGGATTCTGGGCTTCAATATATCAAATGTCCGTCTGATAAAAATACTGAAAAAATATCTGATTACATATTTGATCAAAAATTTATTGGCAGTTATACTTCGACTGCAATTGATTCTGAAACAATGACAGCAAAAGAACGAACATTACATGAAATTGAATACATAAAACCCAAAACCAGATTTTGTGGTTATCTTTTATTTCGTGAAGAAGGTTATAAATGTTTGAACATTGAGCCTGAGCGATTTGAAAGAATTTTAAACGAAAAAGTTGGTTTGCAAGGATTAGGTGGGAATAGAAGTAGAGGGTTTGGAAAAGTCAAAATCAAGTCAAAATTGCTGGAAGTTGGCGATGAATTTATGTTTTTTGATAGAAACTCCTCTATATTTAAACCATGGAGGATGAATCTTAATAGTATTGAACCGAAGATTGTTTTAGAACCTGGAAATCAGAATGCTTTATTACCTATTCAGATTGATGCACCCATTTCATCAATTATGAATTTTTGTGGAGATATTGAACCAGTAGTGGGACGAATTTGGGATTCTTCACGAGGTGCTGGACAAAAATTATCCAGTCCTCAAATTATATTATCTCCAGGGTCAAGATTTAATATTGAGAATAAAATGGCTCTTGAGTTGCAACCTTTTGGAACTGTAAAGTTTTGCTCCATAGGAGGGTATGAAAAATGAAAGAAAAGATTCTTGGTTACTTAAATACGGACGAAATTTTTAACTCTTCAACGAAGGAAAAGAATTGTAAGGATTTGGGTTTGGATTTATCTGCTGTTTCGTACTATAAACAAAAAATAAAAAAAAGTAAAAAGGAAAACGAAAATAATATAAATTTTTTCCAAGATTATTGGACTAAAGAAGGTCAATTTATTAAAAAATGTCTGTTTGGAGGTAAGAATGCTAAAGATAAGTTTGAAGAGTTAACCTCATTTACTTTTGAGGAAGAGGAAATAAAAAAATTGAATATACCTGTCTGGCTGATTTCTATAGATTTTGTATTGGAAACTCCATATTTTAGTAAAGATGATGAGTTGTTTTATTTTGCTGATAATCCTATCGTGAAAGAAAAAGTTTTTAAAATGCCTATGGTTCGTGCTTCAACTTGGAAAGGAAAGATACATTGGGTAGGAATAAAACTTTTAATTGATCAAATTATTGCTAATGTAGATCAAATTGATGAGATAAAAGATGAATTAATTGAAAAAAGATTGATGTTGACTACCTTATTTGGACATGAAACGAAAACTGTGAAAGAATATTTAGATAGGTATTTTAGTGAAGCAGAAGTTTTAGATGCTTATCAGGAGTATTATGAAGAAAGAATTAAAGGTGAACAGGTTAAGGGAACTTTAAACTTTTATGATAGCTTTTTTTGTGAGTCTGATCTTACAATTAAATATGATGTAATCAATAAGTTAGATGAAAGAACGAAAACAGGAAAAAAACCTATTTTTTATGAAGTTGTACCTTCTGGTACAAAAAGTAATTTTCAATTATTATATTATCCGTGGCGAGCAAGTTATACTGAAACAGAAAAGTTTTTTAAAGAACTAAAATATGTTTTTCAGATGTTGAATCAATTGTTTTTTAAGTATGGATTCTCTGCTAAGGGTGAGGGATGGGGAACTATTAAGAAAAACTATTGCTTAGATATAAAAACTTCGCATAAAAAAGATTATAAGGATTTGTTTACCTGTGTATTTGGAGGGAATTTAAATGAGTAATAATAAGCATGAATACAGGGAGTTTATTTTGATAGCTGAAATTTTGGCTTTATTTCATGATCTTGGCAAAGTTAATGATCCATGCTTACTTGAAAGAAAGGTTGTTGTTAACAATGAGTTGGATCAGAATATTCATAATTCTAATGAAAACTCACAGATTGCTCGACAACTAAGTGTAACAAAAACAAAGGTAAAATTTTCATATAAAAATCATTTAACAATTGCTCGAAAAGAGATGGGTTTAAAATGTCAGGGTATTAGGTTTAGTGAACTTGATAAAAAAATGTTAGTAACTGATAAAGATTTATCAAAAAGTTTTAAAAAATTAATGACCTCCAATTGGGATGATTTAGAAAAGCAAATAAAAATTCCTCACGCTATTATTGTTGGAGAAAATATTAATAAAGAAATTGGTTTTTCAGCACTTCGACATCATTTTTATAAGGGAAGATGGCCTTTTCCAAAGACATTGCTACAACATATAATCGCGCAGGCAGATAATATGGATTCAAAAGAGGATAGAACTTATTCTAGATTCCATTATAATAATCATGGTAATCAAGTAAAAAATGTATGTAATCCTTTTGGATATTCTGATGAAGGGTTAAATAGCAACGAGAAGATTAATTTAAATAAAAGAAAAGAATTTTATCGTGAATTTGATAATCTGTTTAATGAAAATTTTGAAAAAGAAGGCATTGGAAAAATTTTAGAACATAGAAAAGATTTAATGAAGTCTATGCAAAAATATTTTTCTTCTGCTCCTGCAATGTCACAAGTTCCAGATCACGATACTTCAGTTTGGGATCATTGTTTTGTTACGGCATCAATTACAAAAGCTATTTTAAATGGAATTTTAATAAATAATGATGTGAATCAGATTCAGATGATGAAACATCTTTTATTAGAAATGAAAGAAGAATTAAAAAAATATTCTGATTCATATTATTTAATTGTGATACAAAGTAAAGAACGAAAAAAATTGAAAGAAAGAATTTCAAATGAGCTTAATCGTAGTGGCGAACATAAGATCGAATTTAATAAGGAAACATTATATTTAACTGATCTTTTGGGAACAGAAAAGGGAAAATATCTAAGCGAATATTATGGTTCTGGGAAGTATGATTATTTTATGATAGCCCGTGTTGAAGGAGAGTCAATTAAAGCTACTACAATAGAAAGTGATTTGAAAAAAAAGTTCAAAAAGCTCAATCCTTTTGTGAAAGCGGTTAAAATTCGTAATAATAATATAAAAAATGAAGATAAAGATAAGGATAAAGATAAAAATAAATATAAAAAACCTATGAATTATCTGAATCTATTTAATTCAGGAAAGGTTAGACAAAAAAATGAATGGGTTTCTTTGTTAGATTGTTTAATAGGAAGTCCTAACATATTAGCAATACAATATCCAGGGCGTGATTTCAGAACTAAAGTTTATAGAGGGCCAGATTTTTTAGGAAGAAAAAATGTGATAGAAAGAGTCAATGAAGAAATTATTGAATATATTGAAGAAAAATTAGCCTTGGGTAATTGTGTATATAATGATGTAAATGGTATGTATTTTATTGTACCAGAATTATCAAAAAATAATGATTTACGAAAAGAAATTCGAGATCACATTATTTCTATTTTTAATCGAAAAGTAGAAGATGGTAGTCGCTTATGTGTTCAGGGTGAAATAATGCCGAGAATTGTGTTTAGACCTTGTGATATATCAGATAATGGATTGAATTTTGGTAAGGTAATTGTCGAGTTAAAAAAAGAGTATGAAACAAATATCAAAAAAAGACTTCCACAATATCATTTAACCGATCTATCTGTATTACCGATATGGAAAGATGAATGGACTGTGAAAGCTGAAATTTGTCATGTTTGTGGTAAACGGCCAGTTATAAATAAAGATAAAATCAGAAAAAATTACTTAATATACAACAATGAAAAGGTTTGTGAATGGTGCCTTAATACTCGCAAGTTTGCTTTTGACGAAAATAATCAAAATGAACGAAAAGATATTTTTGCAACTTTTATTAGTCAGATGAGTGATGAAAGAAATAAGGTCGCATTGTTGGTAGGTGATTTTGGTTTATTTGATAAATGGCTTTCTGGAGATTATATAAAGACAAATGTGAATGTTCATAAAAATGGTGAAAATTTAAAACCTAAGCCACCTTCTCCATCACGATTTAGATCAGTAGTATCTGCAACAGATGAATATTATAACGATGTTTTTAATCAATTGATGCAAGATGTGGATCTAAAAGGTTATAAGGTCTATGCAAAGATTAAAATAAATCATGGTCAAAATAAGGAGCAAAATTTGCTGATTCAATCAGGATTTTATGAGTTTCCAATAAATGCTGAGTATTTTAAGCGGGCAATCCAAAAAGCCAATGGTGTGCAACAAGAATTGAATGAAGCGGATCAAATTCTCTTTAAACAGTTGACAGATGGAAAAGATTCAATAGGATTATACATCACTGAATATGATAAAGTTTCAAAAGAGTGTCAGGTACATATTACGGAAAGTCTGCCTTATGGTTATTATAAAGAAAATGGTGAATTTGAAGAGTATGAAGTAATAAAGTTACAGAAGATTTTGCAGTATGCTATTGAATTGCATCTTATTAATAAAAGAAATAAAATTATACCAGATAAGGTTGATGAACAAATTGAAATATCTCAAATGGATATACTTTTCTTACAAGGTATTTCAAAATTTAGAAAGATATATTCCTTAGCTGATGAATTTATGCTATTTCTTCCAGCAAACCGTGTTAAAAAAGTGGTTCAAGTTTTTAAATCGGAATTTGATAAAAGATTTGGGAAAGCAATAGGGCGAATATCATTAAATATGGGAGCAGTATTTTTTGATCATAAATATCCGCTTTATTTAATATTTGATACTGGAAAACGTATGTTAAAAGAGTATAGAGAAATAATCGGTTTGCCAGATGAAGATGCAGATAAGTATTCAATTGAGATTAAAAAGGGTGAAATAATTAAGGCAACTGGTTTAAAATGCAAAGTGATTGATCATTTGATATCGGAAGAAAAGATACTTAATATGAAACTTGAAATTTTGGAAGGAGCTTTTATTGGCGAAAAGGCAAAAGTTACTTGTGAGACTACAATTTCATGTCTTGAACCGAATACACTTTTCAAAAAATCTGCGGAAGATAAGTGGTTTGCAAGAGTAATAGTATTAGATAGCAGCAGTAAAACAGGAATGTTAAAATCTTCATCTGAAATACAAAAGGGAGATGTTATCCTTTTTGTACCTAGTATGTTTGATTTTCAATTTGTAAATTCTACTGAATCAAGATTGGCTGTTCAAGCAGAACCATGTAATGGGAAGAATCATTATGAAAGACGTAAAAGCTTAATATGTTCTGATATTAGATCAAGACCAATGACTTTTGATAAATTAAGTTCTCTAAATAGATTTAGTGAATTAATTAATAAGGAATCTCTCTCTCGTTCTTCACTTTATCACTTGCAAGAACTACTAATTGATGCTCGTAATGATTTTTCAAAGGGACTTGGTGATTTAGAAAATAAATATTTTTCAATGTTAATTAGAAATATTGGTAGTTTTAAGAATGGAGAAGAAAAAAAAGAAAAAGAATTGAATAATTTGTTGTCTGATGGGAGTTATCTAGATTTATTAGAGTTGAAATATTATCATAAAATATTTGACTGGAAAGATGAAGTAAAGATCACTTCAAAGAGAGGTGAAAAGAATGATTGAGCAACAATTGATTACACCTGAAAAAAATGTATTTACTTATCTTGTAAAAACAATTGATCCTGTTCACATTGGTGCTGGTGGCTATAGAATGGATTATATTGATAACTTGATTGTTAGAGATTTTGATACTATACCCAAAATTCCAGGGACAAGTCTTTCAGGTGTTGCAAGACATTATCTAGCGAAACAACAGTCGGATGAGAAAACAGGTGCTAAATGTGGTGGAAATAATTCTAATTGTGATAATGGTATATGTATAGTTTGCAAGACTTTTGGTGTTGCAAAAAATAAGGTTCAACGTCAGGGTGCTGTTCAATTTAGTGATGCCCTTTTATTATTCTTTCCTGTCGCTACAATGTCAGGGACTGTTTGGATTACAACAATTTCACGTTTAAAAGAATTTACAGAAAGTATTAGAACAGAAATTGCAGATAGAGATGTTGATGAGACAAGTATTGAAAACGTTTTTGTCTCTTTACATTATGTACCTTCAGTTATTCCAGAAGGAATGTATTATAAGTTGACTAATAGGACTCCTTATCTTGAATTAAATGGAGTATTATATGATCAGTATGAAATGAACAATCAGGATAGTTCTTCGTTAGAGATTTATATACCTGTAGATTTTCAAAGGAGTCTAGTAGTAGTTACAGAGAAAACGTTTATTCAAACTGTAGAAAATAATCTTGAAGTTAGAACTTCTGTTTCGATAGATCCTGAAACTGGAACCGCAAAGGGTACAGCATTATTTACATATGAAGCAATTCCGAGAAATACATATCTTTATTTTCAAATTGTTATAAATCCTCCGAAAGCATTACAGAGTTCTGAATTTCAGTCTATTATTCAGTTTAGAAAAAATGTCGAAGAAGGAATGAAATTCTATTCTATTGTGGGCGTAGGGGGTAAGAAGACTAGAGGTTTTGGAAGATTAGAACTAGCACAGTTGATTAATCAAAAAAAAGTTAAAAATCTGATATTTTGTGGTGATTAAAATGTTAAATATTGAACAATTGAAGTATAAAGTTGCCTATGAAATAATTGATATGTTGAGTTTGGCAGATGAAAAGGATAAGAATGTTTTGAAGAGAATTGAAAATAGATTGAGTGAAGCTATTCAAATTAATGAGAGTAAGGGGCTTTATGTGTTAAATCTCTGGCTACGTAATCTTTCTAATAAAGAAAAGGATAAGAAATTTGCAGAACTTCTTTTAAAGAATATTAAATTTTCAGTGCCAGCTATTCAAAAGAGTGGTGGAAAGTGTTCAAAAGACATGACTATAGAAATGTTTGAAAATAAAGATTTTGTAAGTGATATAGATCTTGGTATTTTAATTTATTCAAAAAAAGTGATAGAAGAATCGTTAAACTATACTCTATATAGAGTCAGAGCATTGGCAAATAATTTAGAAGGGAGGGGTTAAGATATGCTAGAGAAGAAAGTGCAACTTAAGCTAAAAACTCCTCTTTGGACAGGAGATCGAAATCGAGTATGCAGTGAACTTAAAGAAACAGCTATTTTGGGTTCAATACGTTGGTGGTTTCGAGTTATAGCTCGTCAATATGGAGTTCAATGTTGTGCTAGTGAAAGTAAGTTTGATAGTCGTAGATATAAAGAAAAGATTGCAGAAGAGCAAAAAAATGGAGGAAACTTTTATTTGAGTACGTCAAGGGAAGGATTTAGTAAAAGAATCAGTGCACAGTTAGAAGCGCTTAATTGTCATTGTCCCGAATGTTTAATTTTTGGCACAACAGGTCGAAGAAAACCGTTTGATCTTAGAGTGAGTGGTTGGGAAGTAGTTGATTTAGATTATCCTGATTATTTAAATGGTGAAAATACGAGTATTAATTTTATGGTTAGAAAATATTTGAATGGTGAAAAAGGATTAAAAGGTTTTTGGCAGAAAGAAGATTTTTTGACCTTGAACTTTATTGATATTCAAAGTATGGACGCAGATAATTATTTTAAAATCTTGATGTATATACTTTTTCAGATTTCTAGGTTAGGGTCATTAGGAGCGAAGACTCAAAGTGGGTTTGGAGTTTTTCAGATATATTATGATGGATTAATGGATGAGGAAAGTAAGTTACTTAAGGAAGGGAAAGAGTTATTTCATTTGGTTATAGAGGAAGCAAAGAAGATACAAAAAAAAGAGGACAAAAATCAAAATGAAGAAATCTATCCAGAGTTAAATGATATGTATTTTTACCGTGCTAAACTTAATAAAAGTAATTTGGAAACAATTTTAAAAAAAGTTTACTCGAAAAAAACTAGAAAACAACTTTATTGCATTTCGCAAAAAAAACAATATTATCATACGGGGCTATTGCTAAGATATTATTTAAGGCAACAGTTTAAATATAAAGGGATAGGCGACCAAGTTGTTGTTAAGGAAGATAAGAAACGGCTAGTTAAGTATCTTTTTGGAGGTAATATTGGTGAAGATATAAACTTTGGAAGTAAGATATATATATCGGATATTTACCAGGTGGGAGAACATGAAAATAATAATTTTCCATGGGAATTTAAATTTTGGTGCTGGATTCCTGATGATCTAAATGGAGGTGCACCTGTAAAATCGTTCTCAACTAATTCAGAAGCAGTAATAAACTCAATCAAGAGCGAGTTAATGAATTTGATAAAAATAGATGAATTTCAGATAGAAAACATTGAGCCTTTGGATGAAACTGATTCTTAGGTAAGGAATTTTATAACCATATCGGCGGAAATGCTGTAACTTATTACCAATAAATGCTTTGTAATTTATTCCATGATTAGCTCATAAAAAGTAATCGCACAAGAGCTCACACATCATAGTTCTGAATTATACGGTTTCAGTACTATATATGGTATGTGAATGCGACTAAAATACTTTTTGTGGACTAATCATGGAATAGTTAAGATATAAAATAGGTAATAGGGTTTTGGTAAATAGAAAAAATTAACTGACTATTGTTTGTCATGTAAGGATATAATAGTACTGTGGTAATAATTAAAGAGGAAATCAAGCTTTAATGTAGAATAGGTATAATAACGAAGTTATCTGAAATTACACACCATTGCGAAACGGCAAAAAACCCTGTCTGGTGTGTAAAGTGTGATAAACGTTGACGTGACGCCATTTATGAGGGGTTGAATAGGTTGCGGAGATTGTAGAAAGTTGTCGTAAAATATCAAAAACAAATCTGGTGTGTAAAATTGATTTTAAGGCCAGTAGTATCAAGGGTTGAGAATGGGTAGAGTTACAATAGACATACTTCCTATAGAGGAATTGAAACCGAACGAAGGTATTATCGATCAGAACCAATTAGCTGGTTACAATAGACATACTTCCTATAGAGGAATTGAAACGCTTTAAGTTGTGGTTTGCCAAAATAAGTTCCAACGTTACAATAGACATACTTCCTATAGAGGAATTGAAACGTTTTAATAAGTATTCCTGATAATATAGGTAATGAGTTTGTCACAATAGACATACTTCCTATAGAGGAATTGAAACTTTTCTGTGGCTTTACGATATATGGAGCATCCACCTTGTTACAATAGACATACTTCCTATAGAGGAATTGAAACCTTTTACTTTTTTTTGTTCCCTCACTTTTTTATAAGGTTACAATAGACATACTTCCTATAAAGGAATTGAAACGTTGGTGACAATAGCAGTGAAAAAAACTTGCAATTGTTACAACAACTATACTTCTCGCAAAGGAATATTACTAAATTTTTCAAAAAAAATAACCAACATATGTTTAAAAACCTCTTAACCTTCCAATACTAGAAGTATCTAGTACTTGGGAGGTGTTTTTATATGATTCTTGGAGCATCAGCATTAAACTCATTTGTGTATTGTAAAAGACTATTTTATTATCGAGAAGTTGAACAGATAGAGGCTGAAAATTATTATTTGGTGGATGGACAGATTAAGCATAAAAGAGTAGATGGTGATACAGACCAGATCAAAAGGGAAGGCGATAAAATTTTTTCTGTATCTTTAAAGTCAGACAATTTGGGAATAGCAGCACGTTTTGATGTATTAGAGGTAGAAGGAGAAAAGTACACTCCAGTTGAGTATAAAAGGGGTAAAGTTGGTGAGTGGTTAAATCATCGTGTTCAGTTATGTGCACAGGCTTTATTGATCGAAGAAAATTATAATCAAAAAGTTGAGTATGGCTACATATATTATTATGGTTCTAAAAAACGAATCAGGGTAGAATTTGATAATACTCTCCGTGATCAAACTCTGAGTGCAATCTATGATGCTCGAAGAATGATTGAACAGTCAAGATGTCCGGAAGCAAAATATTCTGAGAAATGTGAAGGTTGTAGCTTGAAGGAACAATGTCTTCCAGAAGAAGTCGAGCAACTTCAGAATAAGAAGACTGGAAAAGCAAGAAAAGTCATGCCTGTTCTGGATGAACGTGAGGTATTATATCTCACTACTAGTAATGTCGAGATCAGTAAAAAATATAATCGTTTGATCATTAAAGAAGATGAAAAAATAATTAAGGAGATTCCGATTCTTAAAATAAGAAAGGTTGCTTTATTTGGTCGAGTAAATCTTTCACATCCGATTATTTCTTTACTTTTAAAGAATAACATTGAAATAGTGTATTTGAATTATTATGGAAAGTATGAGGGAACTATTATCCCGCCATGCAACAAAAATGGGATCTTACGAAAAAAACAAATTATTTTATCCGAAGATGAAGATGTCTGTAAAAAGTTAAGTTGCCAATTTATAAAAGGAAAAGTTTATAATATGCGTATGCTACTTCAACGTCGAAATCGAGCTTGTAAGGATGAGGAAGTTGGAAAACACGTTCAAGAACTTAAAACGATTCAAAAGAAACTTAAGCAGTCAGAGAATATAAATACTTTACGTGGGCTAGAAGGGTATGCAACCAGACTATACTTCCAATCAATTGATACACTGCTTTCATCAGAAATACATTTTGAAAGAAGAAATCGCAGACCACCTGAAGATCCAGTTAATGCTTTGTTAAGTTTGGGATATTCTCTTTTGACTCGCGATATTGAAGGGTATTGTCGGGTAGTAGGACTTGACCCTTACACTGGATTTTTGCACAAAGATCGTTATGGTAAACCTTCTCTAGCCTTAGATTTGATGGAGGAGTTTCGCCCACTAATTGTAGATCAGATGGTTTTTTATATCCTGAACTCGGGTATTATCAAAGAAGAAGATTTTGAAGAAGTAGGACAACTAAAATTAAAACAGCCAGGATTTAAAAGATTTCTTGCTCAGTATGAGCAGAGAAAGAAAACAGAATTAAAACATCCTGTTTTTGGTTATCAAATCACCTATCAGCGTGCTTTTGAAATTCAAGCTAGGATGTTGGCAAAATATCTTATGGGGGAGTTGGAGGAATATCTTCCTTTACAAGTAAGAGTTTGATGTGAAGCATTATGTTATTTGCTATGATGTGACTGATGATAAAAGACGAAGACTGATTTATGAGTTGCTAAAAGATCATGGGCAAAGGATGCAGTATAGTATTTTTGAATGTCTTTTGGATGAGAAAACTTTTTTGAAATTGAAATTCAAATTGCAACGATTGATGGATACTACAGATAGTATTATTATCTACCCACTTTGTAAGAGATGTGAAGAAAAGATATTGACTATGGGATTTTATTGTGGGATAAAAGGTAAACAAGAAAATTTTATATTGTGAGAAGAAAATATCTTTTTAAGATATTTTCTTCTCGTTAAATAGAAAAAATTTACTGACTATTGTTTGTTATACAGGGTATAATAGAAATGAGGTAATAATTAAGGAGGAAATCGAACTTCAATGTAGAAAAGGTATAATAACGTAGTTATTTAAAATTACACACCATTGCGAAACGGCAAAAACCCCGGTCTGGTGTGTAAAGTGTAATAAACGTTGAAATGACGCCATTTGTGAGGGGTTGAGCAGGCAGTGGGAAATGTAGAAAGTTGTCGTAAAATATCGAAAATAAATCTGGTGCGTAAAATTGATTTTAAGACCAGTAGTATCAAGGGTTGAGAATGGGTAGAGTTACAATAGACATACTTCCTGTAGAGGAATTGAAACACAACTAACCCTGCAAATACCAAACTTGCAGAAACGTTACAATAGACATACTTCCTGTAGAGGAATTGAAACGTATTGTAAAGTTACCATTACTGCCTGATGTTGAGTGTTACAATAGACATACTTCCTGTAGAGGAATTGAAACTCTCTTGTGGTTGGAATGGTTGTGCTGTGTCTGTTAGGTCACAATAAACATACTTCCTAAAAAGGAATAAAAAACAGGAGTGATAATAATGCTATACAGTGTCTCTGTCTACATGACTTCAAAAACTCCAATTACCTTCCATTCTTATGAACCAGAAAGTTTACATGGTTTGTTCTTTAAAATTTTCGGCACAATCGACCCAGCTTTAGCAGATAAATTACATGATGGTGATTATAAAAACTTTACCCTGTCTTCGTTTTACCCTTTTCCTAAACGGATTGGGAAAAAGACAATGTTAGAGCAAGGAAAAGAGTATAAGTTTAGAGTGACATTCTTAAATGATCTTCTCTATCGTCGCTTTATGCAATATTTTCTTACAATGAAGACTGAGTTGAAGCTGAATGGACAACCATTTACCGTTACTCGAATTTTAACCACTGATCCTGATGACCCTTGGTGTGGGGAGACAGATTTTACTTCACTGCTTAATTATCCGGCATTAGATCGAGTGAATTTCAAATTTTTAACGACCACCTCTTTTAGAATGGGAAATCAAAGTCAATTGTTCCCCCTGCCTGAATCACTATTTGGAAGCTTACTCTATCGTTGGCAAAAGGTTGACGGGCCAACTTTATCACTAGATCAAAAAGATCTATCTAAGATTCAGATTAATCGTTATGACTTGAAAACCAGAATGGAGCGATTTAAAAAATATTCGATCAAAGGTTTTCAAGGTGAATGTGAATATAATTTGGCTGATCTAACAATGGCACAACGCCAGGAAGTTACTGCCTTAGCGTATTTTAGTTTTTATGCAGGGGTAGGGTATAAGACCACAATGGGGTTAGGTCAGGTTAAATTGAGAAAATAACAACTTAATCAGGAAGGAGTATATATATGAAACTTCCTTACGGTATAACCGATTTTAAAAAAATCAGAGATAACGATTTACTCTATATTGACAAAACAAAATATATTGAATTGTTAGAAGAGTTAAACGCTGACTATTTATTTTTTATTCGTCCTAGAAGATTTGGAAAATCATTATTTTTATCTACTTTAGATTATTATTATGATCTTAATCATGATGCAGAGTTTGATAAATTATTTAAAAAACTATATATTGGTCATAATCCTACATCTAAAAGAAATAGTTACATGGTTTTAAAATTTAATTTTTCTGGATTAAAAACAGATTCCAAGAGTGAGTTAGAAGATTCTTTTCGTAAAACTATCTTAAGAGGTTTAATCAATTTTCTTCAGTATTATCGTGTGTTTTTTTCTAATGTTGAAGAAATTGTTACTCAATTAGTAAACGAAAAAGATTTAAAACATATGATGGAAATAGTTTTTATGGCAGTAAAATTAATTAATAAGAAGATTTATTTGATAATCGACGAATATGATCATTTTGCGAACGATATTATTGCAATGGGTGATAGTAGGTATTATCAAGATATTGTGCGAGCTAGAGGATTTGTTAGAGATTTTTATGAAACATTGAAAATAGGTACACAAGAAGTGATAGATAAGCTTTTTATTACAGGTAGTTCGCCAATTATGTTAGATGATTTAACCAGTGGTTTTAATATAACGTTAAATATAACAATGGATCCAATGACAAATGAAATGTTGGGTTTTACTGAAAATGAAGTAGCATCTATTATTTCTCAAGCTCAAGCTAATATAAATTTTCCAGATTGGGATATGATTAAAAAGCAGTTAAAAGAATATTATAATGGTTATCTTTTTAATCAAGATAGTGACCAACGAGTTTATAATCCAGAAATGATTTTGTACTATTTTGATTACTTTTTAAGACATAAAGTTCCCCCAAGAGAGTTAATTACTGATAATGTGAAAATAGATTATGGCAGATTAGAACGATTGACAATAAATCAAAAAAACCGTGAAGTTTTAGAAGAAATCATAAAAAGTGGAGGCATCACGGCAAATATTATATCTAGATTTTCTTTTGATAGAAGTTTTGACCAAAAATATTTTGTATCCTTGCTTTTTTATATGGGATTGTTGACAATAGATAAAGTTGTCAGAACACGTTTATTATTAAAAATACCTAACCTTGTAATAAAAACAATTTATTGGGAATATTTTGAGCAAAAGATAAGAAAAACTTGAAAAAAGCTTTGCTAATCTTTATTGGGAAGGATGAATATGTGATTAGTATTGTCACTAAGACTCAGTTAATCTGAGTCTTATTTTTTTATAAAAATTCCAAGTCTTATCCCAATATTCAAAAAGGAAAAATAAGTTTTTTGTTGAATTACAGATAGATAGCAAATTAAGAACAAATTCAAGGAGGAAGACAAATGAGTAAAAATCTAGATGGCATTCTTGAATCATTGGGGAAAGCTTTGTTAGAATCTCCTGATGGATTAGCAGCAAAAGTACATACAATTTTACCAAAAACAGCGACTGGGGAAATAGAAGAAGCATAGCGAAAAAAATTGAGGAGGACTAAGGATGACAGAGCAGAATACGATTCTATCTGTAAAAGAGATAGTCAAAGTTTATGGTGATCATCGAGCAGTTGATAACATATCCTTTAAAGTAAAAAGAGGAGAGATTTTTGGATTACTAGGCCCAAATGGAGCAGGAAAGACGACTACTATTAGAATGTTAATGGGAATCACTGCACCAGATGAAGGAAATATTCAGTATTATTTTAATAAAACTTGTAAGGTCAAAAAGAATGTCGGATATCTTCCAGAAGATCGAGGGATTTATCAAACGACAAAAGTTTTAGAGAGTATTATATATTTTGGTCAACTAAAGGGTCTGGAGCATAAAGAGGTAAAAGAATCAGCGCTAAATTGGTTAGATCGTTTGGGACTAAAGAGTTATGCTAATAAGAAGATAGAAGAATTATCAAAAGGGATGCAACAAAAAGTGCAGTTTATTATTTCAGTTATTCATCGTCCAGAATTTGTTGTTTTGGATGAAGTTTTTGCAGGGCTTGATCCAGTGAATCAGGATGTTTTCAAAGAGATAGTTCGCAGTTTAGCTTCTGAAGGTACCACTGTTCTTTTATCATCTCATCGGATGAACTTGGTGGAGGAGCTTTGTGATCGTATTTTTCTTATCAATAAAGGAAAACAAGTTTTATATGGTAACCTATCTGAAATTAAAGAAAAATTTGGTGAAGAGAAAGTATCAGTAAGGTATCAGGGAGATTTATCTTTTATCAAGAATCATGCATACGTTCGCGACCTGAAAGTAAGATCTGGACAAGTAGAATTTTATCTTGCTCCAGAGATGACACCTGATCAATTTATTCGTCAAATTCCTGAGAATCTACAAATTCGTGAGCTAACAATTGTTAAGCCACCACTTCATGATATTTTTGTTAGAACAGTAAAGGAGGGAGATTAGCATGAAAGACTTATGGATTGTAGCTAGATGGGAGTTTTTAAGAAGCATTCGAAACAAAGCATTTTTGATTACCACCCTCTTAGTTCCTGTTATTATTCTTGTTGCAGGTATTGTTCCTCAAATGTTGGCAGAGAAAAAGGATTTAAATTTAGTAGTAATAGATGAAACATCCAAAGTTTATTCTCAACTAGCTGAAATTTTTCCGAATCAGGGAATTGAAGTTCGTCAATCCTCAGATTTGACTCTAGATGAGTTAAAAGAAAAGGCGAAAGAAGAGAAAAAGACAAGTTATTTATATATTCCTAATGATTTTTTTGAAAGTAAAAAAGCTTATTATTATTTTCAATCATCATCTAATATTAATAATATAAATGTTCCTATTCTATTGGATCAGATGATCAAAAATCATGAATTAAAAAGTATGGGTTTAACCCAGGAAATGATTAATAGATTAGAGGAACGAGTGAATGTTGAACGGTTTGCAGTTGATCAAGATGGCGATAATATGGAAGAGTTTATGAAAGGTCAGGTTGGAATGATTGTATTTGGATTTATGATGGTCTTTACATCTATGATGGCTGGCAGCATCCTCTTGCAAAGTATTATTAAAGAGAAAAATGATCGAATTGTAGAGGTTCTTCTTTCTTCGGTTTCTAGTATGGAATTGATGGCAGGGAAGATTATCGGTAGTCTTTTTGTAGGGATATCACAATTAGCGATTTTGGTTATACTTGCTTTAGGTGTAGCAAAGTTTGGTTTTCATCTTGAGTTGGGGAGTCTTATCAATAATAATATAATCTATTCATTTATTTATGGAATTTTAGCTCTTGTTTTGATCTATACTCTTTACGCATTTCTTGGAGCAATTATGAAAGAAGTCCAATCGGGGGGCCAAGCTCAACTGATTTTGACTATTCTCCCTGTTGTGCCAATGTGGTTTATTGCAGCGATTATGGAAAATCCGTTTGGTATGGTAGCTAGGGTGTTAAGTTATATTCCACCATGTACGCCAATGACAATGATGCTGAGGCTAGGTATTACCAAAATTCCATTATGGGAAATTGGGTCAACCCTATTGGTATTGCTGGTTTTTGATATTTTTATGGTCTATTTTGTTTCCCGAATTTTTAAGACTGGTTTATTGATGTATGGTAAGAGTGCAGGATTTAAGGAAGCCTGGAAATGGTTTAAACAGGCGAATTAGTTTATAGGGAGTTGGCCCCGATTTTACTGGGGCTTTCTAGTTGAAATAAAAGTGTAAAGATGGTATAATAAAAGGAAAACAATTACATGAGGTGAATCAAATGACACCTGCAGAAGCTCTTCATGAAATTAAAAGTAGACTTTTATCACAGATTAATCCGAAAAGTATTATTCTTTTTGGGTCTATTGCAAAAGGAACAAATAATCAATATTCTGATATTGATCTTTTGATAATTTGGGATGAAAATAGTAAAATGACAAATATTCAGCGCCGAATAAAATTAAGAGATATTATTGGTTTTTTAGATTATCCATTGGATATATTAACATGTACTACAAATGAATTTCGACAGGCACTTACTGATCCAAATTCCTTTACTACTCATATTGTTAAGGAAGGAGAGATAATATATGGTCGACTCAATTAGTTATGAAAAGTGGTTGGGTAGAGCAAATCAGGATTTGTGTATGGCTGAAATTGGTTTTGAGAAAGATCAGTTGATTATGCTAAATAAATCTAAAAAAACTGCGCTTATACATCTAATATATGTTAAAAATAAAAAGAACCTCAATATCGAGGTTCTTTTTATTTTTAATGAAATTGCAAATCCTATTGAAACATAGCAATAGTGAGTGGTATAATTAGGAAAGACAATGTAATTCAAATAGCTCGAAGTATATTATTAATTGATGGAAGGAGATTTCCTTCTGAATAAATTGTTGGAGGTATCTATATGTCTTTACGTAAAAAAACAATGCTTATTATTGGTTCAACGATTATTGGATTACTTGTTGTGATGTATATTCATTCTCAATTTGTGCTGTTAGATGATTTTTCTGAATTGGAAGAGCAGAGTGTTCTGAGAAATGTTGAACGAGCTTTAAGTTCCCTGTTCAATGAAATATCGTCTTTAAATACATTAGTTATTGATAATGCTCTATGGGATGATACCTGTGCTTTTATTGAGAATGGAAACGAAGATTACTTACGAGCTAACTATTTAAATTCAACATTTTCTGATAATAATCTTAATCTAGTTGTCATTCTTAATTTGGAGAGCCAGATTGTTTTTGAAAAAGGTTTTGATTTAGAAGGGGATCAAGGGATAGAAATTCAGGAAAGCTTTCATAAGCATCTTTCAAAAGATAGTCCTTTAGTTCATCATCAGGATTCTAAAACAGGTGTAAAAGGTATTGTCTCTCTTCCTCAGGGTCCTATGTTAATTGCATCATCTCCTATTTTAACAAGTGATGGAGAGGGGCTAGTGCGAGGTACTTATATAATGGGGCGATTGCTAGATTCGGAAGAAATAAGTCAGATTGCTGATAAAGTTCATTTATTTCTCACGATGCATTATTGGAATGAACCTAAAATGACTGCTGATTTTCAAACAGCGCGTGAAACTTTAAAGCAAGCAGGAGAGATATTTATCGAAGAACACGATGATCAATTTATTGATGGCTATTCCATGTTAAATGATATTTATGGGAATCCTATTTTATTGATGCAGGTGAAAATATCTAGAGAAATTTACAACAAAGGACGTTCGAGTATAAAGCATTTTATAATTCTGTTAATAGTGAGTAGTTTGATCTTAGGAGCAGTAAGTCTGTTAGTTATGGAAAAGATGGTGCTTACCCGTTTAAGTCGTCTTAGTAAAAATGTTTCTAGCATTGGTGCTAGTGGGGATTTGAAAGCTAGAATACCTGTAACTGGTAATGACGAGATTGCATCATTGGTAGGTTCAATTAACGATATGATGGAAGCATTATTAAAATTTCAGAAAAATGAGGAAAGGTATGTTTCCCTTGTCAATGAATTAAGAGGAGCTCATCAAAGTGTTAAGGATATTGTTGAATTTTTACCAGATGCGACGTTTGTTATTGATAGTGAGAAAAAAGTAATTGCATGGAATAAAGCTATTGAAGAAATGACAGGTGTAAGTAAAGAAGAGATTATTGGGAAAACAGATTATGCATATACACTGCCTTTTTATGGCTATCCTCGTCCCGCTTTAATAGACCTAATAGTTGATAATAACGATGAATTAATAAAATTGTATGAATGTGTTAAAAAAGATAGAAACAAATTGTGTACTGAGATTTTTGTACCTTCTCTTTATAATGGAAAGGGGGCCAGTCTTTGGGCGGCCGCTTCACCAATCTATGATAGTGATGGTAATTTAGTTGGGGCAATTGAGTCGATTCGTGATATCACAGCACGTAAAGAGGCTGAAGAAAGATTACAATATCTTAGTTTTCATGATTCACTTACAGGTCTTTATAATCGCACATATTTTGAAGATATGATGTTGCGTTTTACCAAAGAAAAATGTAATTCAATTGGAATAATCATTTGTGATGTTGATGGACTTAAACTTGTAAATGATACTTTGGGTCACCAAGTTGGAGATAAATTGCTTATTGCTGCATCTGATGTTCTTAAAGCTTCTCTAATTAAGGGTGCAGTTGCAGCCAGAATTGGGGGTGATGAGTTTGCAATCCTAATTTCACAAACAGATAGATCAACTCTAGAAAAAATTGTTTATCTTATTCGTGACGAGATCTCTAAATATAATGATATATATATTGAAGTTCACTTATGTATTTCTATTGGATATGCTACAAATGATGATGGTTCTGTAAGTTTGAACGATCTTTTTAAAGAAGCTGACTCTAATATGTATCGAGAAAAACTATATCATAAAAAAAGCAATCGAAGTGCGATAGTTCAAACTTTGATGCAAGCCTTAAAATCCAGAGATTTTATAACAGAGGGACATGCTGATCGTTTAGAAGAGTTGCTGGCAGACAGTGGATTAGTTATTGGATTATCTGTGGAAAAAATAAATAACCTTCGCTTACTATGTCAATTCCATGATTTGGGCAAAGTAGGAATTTCAGATAAGATTCTCTTTAAGGAAGAATCACTGACTTTTGAAGAATTTTCAGAGATGAAGCGCCATTCTGAAATTGGCTATCGAATAGCTGGATCTGTACCTGAGTTGATGCCTATATCTGATTTGATTCTCAAACATCATGAATGGTGGAATGGGGAGGGTTATCCACTTGGTTTGAAAGGTGAAGAGATTCCAATAGAGTGTCGCCTTCTAAGTATTGCTGATGCATATGATGTAATGTCTAGCGAGCGGTCTTATAGGAAGGCTATGTCGCAAAAAGAGGCAATTTGTGAATTGAGAAGATGTGCAGGTATTCAGTTTGATCCTAAATTAGTTAAGGAATTTATTCGGATTTTGAAGGTAAAAAAAGATCAAAGCAGAAGTATAAATTTTGATGATAATTTAGGCAATTGACCCTTTCAACAAACAATATAATGTGGTATAATTAATAAAAGAAGAAGGAGGGGTTTTTGTGAAGAAGAGATTAATTGTTTTTGGTATGGTTTTGCTGATGGCTTCATTATTAATTGGATGTAATATGACAGCAGGAATTACGATTGACGTGAGCCCCAATCCAATGGTGTTTTCAAGTGCTGCAGATATAATTGATGCTACTGTTACTGTTACGACTACAGGAATTGGTGCATTAACTATTGAAGGTTTTTCAGCTAAAATTACTGGGATAAAGAATAATGAAGAAGTAGATTTATATGTTTTTGATTCTGCTGATGTAGATTTTGAGCCGATTACTATTCCATTTTCCGTTGCAGGCCTTAGTGAAGAGATTCAACTTAGTGATTATTTCACACAAGAATTTGGCGAAGAGATGACAGTAACTACTTTGTTAGAAATGATTCCAGAAGAATTTGAAATTATTACTTATGAAGATTTACAAGAATTAGGAGAATGTACATTTACAATTCACATTGCTTCCAACAACCCAGTTACAGAGGAAGTAACTATCATTTTTGAATAAATTACTTATTAAGAAATAACTATTAAAGCAAAAAACCAGTTCACATTGAACTGGTTTTTTTTTAGCCTATTTTTTGCGAACGAGTATTTAAAACAGTTTCCCATCTTTCGTTACTTAAAGGTCGATCAAAACTTCTTAAATTCGCTAATTTAAATCCATGTTTTTTAGCTAAATCTCTAGTGAATAAAATACTATCTAAAGATACCCCTGATGAACCTATACTAGTATGCGTATAATGATGCTCTAATGCTAACATCATTGTTTCAGCCATGCATGCATAGGCTAATCCTTTTTCAAATCCAAAATTCCATCCTAAAGAGGGAAGGCCAGGTACTTCAATAACTCCTCCATCGATGACAAGAACGTCTGGTCTAAGTTGTTGAACTTCTTCACTTACATTTCCTGGTCTGGACATGTCACAAATGATCGCTCCGTATTTTAAATTTCCTGGTGTAATTAATTTATCTATATTATTTGTTGCACTAATGATCACATCAGCTAAAGGAAGCATTTCATTGATAGAAGTGGTGACAATTATCGGACTATCTTTCATCTCAAAACTTTTTGAAAACTCAACAAACTCCTTTTGATGAGCATCCCAATTCGGTAGATTATTCATTTTCAATAATTTATATCCTATACTACCTGGTGTAAATTCAAAATCTTCATTTATTAAAGTTGCCAGATACTTATAAATTTCTCCTGCAATATTATATAATCTTTTCAGACTGGACTGTTTATTCTTGGGATTACCGATTAAAATAAGTCTGGATACTGATTGGGAGATAAGTTTTGTTATACCTTTACCGATTGATCCTGTTGCACCTACGATGCCAGCTGTAGCATATTCTGGTAAAATTTCTAGTTTTTCCATTGAATAAAGTATAGCATCTGCTGCGGAAACAACGGTATAACTATTTCCAGTAGTTAGTGGTACATCACTATCTTTTAAGTATAATCCACCCATTGAAACTACGGAAGTATAAGCGCCTAGTCCAATAATCTTTGCTCCACGTTTTTTACCTAGATTTATGGCTGTTTTGAGTTCATTTAACACTTGATCTTTGGGCATATTGATTAATTGTTCAGCGGTTTTAGGTATAGCAATAAATTCTCCAAAGGCTTCTTTGCCTGAAGCAGAGATGATTTTGGTTTGAGAAACGGCAAAAGGCTCTACCATATTTGTCCAGCTGCTTGTGAGTTGATGTAATTCATTTTCGTTAAATATGTATAAACTTTCATCAAATTCACAGTAATTTTTTAGGTCAACTGGATGAATTAAGAATGCAAATCTTCCTTCATCATCACTACCCGAGGAAAATACTCTACTTTCATGTTTATGTACAAACTTGTTATATTGTTTATTAGAATCTGTATCGATCAAATAAGAAAGGAATTTTGCTGTATTACCTTCATTTAAGACTTCTAACATCTTTTCAATACCCTGAATTGCAGCTAAACACTGGTTTTCAGTTATGTTTAAAGGCGGTTCGATTCGGATAACATGATTACCATTTAATGTTGGGGCAACTCTTAGTTTTTCATTGTTTAATAAGTAACTTGATACAACTGGAGTTAATAAATCTTGTTCTGCCATAATGCCAAGAAAACTTCCTGGGAAGGTATTCCGATCTATTCCAAATTCAATCCCCAGCATTAATCCTCTACCCCGGATAGATTTAATAATTTTAGGATAGCGGTCTTTAAGAGTGAGTAGATTGTTTTTAAGTATCTTTCCATTTTTTTTGATCGTTTCAGTTATTTCTTGATTATTTCTAGTGAGAATTTCTAATACTTTAAGTCCAACTCTACATGCAAAGGAGTTGCCCGCAAAGGTAGAAGAGTGCTGAATAGCAAACTCTTCATTGTACACTTCTGCTGTACTAATACATGCCCCAATGGGTACAATTCCTCCACCAAGGGCTTTAGCTAACAAAATTACATCTGGATAAACGTTTTCTTCTTCATAGGCAAACAAAGTTCCAGTTCTTCCTAACCCAGTCTGTATCTCATCAAGAATAAATAAAACCCTATATTTACTGCAGAGTTCTTTAGCCTTTTTTAAATAATTTTTTGGAGGCTCAACAATCCCACCTTCGCCTTGAATGGGTTCTATAATAAAGGCAGCGTAATAAGCAGGATTATTCTCTAATTCATGCTCTAGTGAATCGAGATCACCATATTTTACATAATTAAATCCATTGATAGGTGCTCCAAAGGCTTGTTGATAAGAATTTTTGCCCGTAGCTGACAATGCTCCTAGTGTTTTACCATGAAAGCTGTTTTTTGTAGATAGTATTCCGATCCGACTAGTCGAGGAACGACAGAGTTTGATAGCTACTTCTACAGATTCAGCACCACTATTGGTAAATGTGACATATTGAAGTTTTTCATGTGTTATTTCAATGAGTTTTTTAGCCAATTCACCAGCAGCGTTTAAGGCAGAGGGTTGTATAAAATTGGGTTCTTTGGTCTGGTAAAAATTGTGAATACAATCCCATATTTCTTTGGGGTTTGAACCAAAAGGTAATGCACCATAGGATGCTACACAATCTAAATATTGATTTCCTTGATTGTCGTATAAGTAACACCCTTCTCCGCGGATAAACTGCTTATCCATTTTTAAATCTTTCAATAACTTACCTAGATGTGGATTTACATATTGGATATATGGATGCATAATACACCTCCTTATTGAACTGTGTACAATTGTGTGCACATACTTATTATATATTAAATCTTGGAAATAAATCAAGCAATTTTTTCCAAGTAATTATGCGCATATAGAAAAAGATGTAATAACTAAGTTATTACATCTTTTTCTAATAGTTCTAGATATGGTTGGATCCGATAAGTCCAATCATTATTTTGACTCATAGCTCTAATAATTAACTCGGTCCAAAGTTTTTTATCTTGATAGCATGAAACTGCTTTTTGTAACACTTGAGAAAGTTCTTCATAGCCATAACTTGGCATATGAAAACCAAACCCTTCATTTGGATTATCTATAAAGCAAGTGATACTATCCTTTAAACCACCTACAGGAGTAACAATTGGAATTGTACCATATGCTAAAGAGTACATTTGAGTTAAACCACAAGGTTCAAACCGTGATGGATGGATAAGTATATCGCCACCAGCTAAGAGTTGATGAGCGATTTCTTCTGTATAATTGTTGATATACACAAAACGATCTTTGTAAGTATTATAAATTTCTTTGAATTGAATATCAATAGGTCCATCAAGGCCACCTTGAGGTGTACCACATATGATTAATCCTATACCCATGTCTAATAAACCTTTCATTCGTTGAATTATATCAAAATTTGAGCCGATCTTCATATCAATAAATAAATCAATACCCTTTTGCATTGCTAGGCGACAAAGCATTACGACTAGGGGTGTAGTTTTAGTAATTTTTAAATTAAATTTGTTAATTAAATATTCTTTGTTTGGAGTTTTATAATGTAAAGAGTTAACATCATAATTTTTTATAAGATACTCATCGTTTTGTGGGTTCCATATATTTGAGTATGTCCCGTTTAAAATACCTACAATATTTTTTTTGTTAGCAATAAACTGTAATCCAGGATGAGGAGCTTTTTGATTAATCAGTTCTTCAGCATAGCTTGGACTTACAGTTATTATTTGATCTGTATATTCTAAAGCTAAAGCAGATAAGGAACAATAGCCATATTTTGAAAAGAAAGAAGAGATATAACCTTGAATTTCAGATTCTAAATATGGAATAATATCTTCAAATAATCCGCCCTGATAGTGATAATTGTGTATTATATGAAAGGTTTTATATTTTGATTTAGAAGGTTGGAGGTAAAGATAAATGGCACCAACATGCCAATCATGAGTCATAATATAGCAAATATTTATGTACTTATTCATAAAATGTACAATTACCTTCGAAAATACAAAGTAATTTAAAGTAATTTCAGCAGTATATGGCAATAGTCCATTTGAATATATTTCATCAAAAGAGAAGGCCTCTTCGATTTTTACAAATAAGTTAAAATTATATCCCTTTTTTATAGCATACAACTGATAACAGTAGGATACTCCATTAAAATCTATTTCTTCTTCATGAACTAAATCAGGATTACCATCTAAGATACTGTAGTATGGTGAGAAAATTAAATTAGTATATTGATGATTAGATAAATATATTGGTAAACTTCCTACAACATCACCTAGCCCTCCTCTTTTTGAATAGGGAGCATTTTCTATTGCGACATGAACAATAAGTTTTTGTGAATTTTTGAGAGTATCCATTAAATCTTTAGATAATATTTCGTTTTTTAAATCTGACATTCTAAAACCTCCTAACATTTTGGGTTTGTTTATTGAAGTCAATAAATTAGCAAATTATTTTAAAATAAGGCATTGTCCTGGAGCAAAAGTAATAGTTTCATCAATTTTATTCATAGTTATTAAATCAACAAGTTGTTCAGTTATATTGAGTTCTTTTAAAGAAATTGATTTTCTTTCGTTTGACATATTCATAGCACAATAAATAATTGAAGAATCTTTTAGGTATCTTTTGAAAATAAAAATTTTTCTAGTATCATCAGCTTTGATGATAGATAAATGACCCTGGTTTATAGATTTTTCTTTTAGATAAATATTAATTAAAAGTTTGTACCATTTAAATAATTTATTATTATTAAAATCTAAATCCCAGTTCATACAGGCCCGATTTAAAGGATCATCTAAACCTTCTAAACCGATCTCATCTCCATAATAGAGTATTGGAGTTCCAGGCAACATAAATTGTAAAAACACAGCATAATAAATGTCCTTTTTATTTTCTAACATAGATATAAATCTAGGAATGTCATGACTGCTAATGATGTTCCAATTATTTAAAACACGATTGTGGGGATATTTAAAATAAACATCCATTAAAAATGTAGCGAAAGTTGAAATGTTTAGCTTTTTTTCTACTAATAATGGTGTTAATAGTTTCCACCAATATATATAGTTTGTTACACCACATAAGGTGTCTCCATCATTGAGAAACAAGCTCGCGTCTTTCCAATTTTCTCCAATTAACAAGGTATCACTTTTTAAAGTTTTAAGTTCTGTGCGTAGTTTTTTTAAGAACTTAATTTCAATTTCAGAACTTACATCAATACGCCATCCATCAACATTATATTCTGTTATCCAAAATTTACAAATATCTAAAAGATGATCTCTTACTTCAGGATTATTAAAATTGAACTCAGGCATATTTCCATTGTTCCACCAGCATTTATAATTGGGATTGTAAGACTTCACTTCAACAGGAAATTTTTCTATTACAAACCAGTCTTTGTACTTTGATTTTTCTTGTTTTTGTAACACATCTTGAAATGCAAAATAATTAACTCCGCAGTGATTTAAAACAATATCTAAAGTAATTTTAATATTTTTTGAATGAGCTTTTTCAACGAGTTCTTCAAAATCTTCTTTGTTTCCTAAAAGTGGGTCAATGTTTTTATAGTTAATACAATCATATCTATGATTACTTTTAGCTTCGAAAATTGGAGTTAAATATAAATGTGTAATATTCAAATTACTTAAATAATCTAATTTGCTAATAATACCTTTAAGGTTTCCACCGAAAAATGAAAAATGCGAAGGTTCAGAACCCCAGGTCTCTAATTCAATTGAAGTGCTGATGTTTCCAATTTTGCAAAAAGTGTCTGGAAAGCACTGATAAACTATGCTGTTTGCTGGATAATTTAGTTCTGTTTTTGGATTTAAAATTTTATCTATTTCAAAGAAGAATGCAGGTGATTTTAAAAGAGTTTTCGCTGTACCGAGATAATAAGTATTTGTTGAACCGATGATTTTAAATAAATATTTATCTCCAGCAATTAAAAATTCTTTTGGAATAAGTATCTTATAATATGTGAATTTTTTATATGAAAATAATTTTGGTAACTCTAATTCATTCTTCAATGAAGTATCATCATAGATTTGCAAATGGATTTCTTGAATCCATCGTTCCGAAGCAATAACCTTAAATTCGTAGTTTTGCGAATTTACCTGAGAGACAAAAGAAGGAGTATCTTCAAAATTAGCTGGTAGAGTAGCTGCAGTTCCAATTTCACATATTGAATGCCAATTTTTTGCACCTCTTTGTAAATTGTTTGGATCAAGACTAATGTTGTTGTAATGATCACCATGATAAAAGTGATAAGATAGTTCTCCTTTTGGTACTTCTACTTCGACTGTAAACACTCCTTGGGATATCTTTTTGCATTTTTTAGTGAAAAATCTACCGTGAGATGGAATACCTCCAAAAAATAATTCATCAATTTCTGGGTCTGTAAAAGTAACAAATTCTTTTTTGAATTTTTTCATATACACACACTCCCTAAGCAGGCAAAATAAAGAACACTTGGCAAAAACAATTCTATAAGATTATTATATACATGTATCCTAAAATTGTCAAACGTCAAAAAACTGCAGGATTAGATATCTTGTAGTTTTTTTTATTAATTTTTTGAGCAGACATAGTGACATATGATTCTAATATGTTGTATAATGTTTTTGAACGATAAAAAAAATTTTAACGTTAAAAATTTATGACTAACTAGTGCAGTACAGCTTAATTAAACCCTATATTTCAAAATATATATTCCAAAATATAGACATTATTTTATATGTGTAGATTTTTTTCATTAAATCAATATTTTTACATCTAGAAATAAAAAACTTTATCTATTGTTTTTA
>DAOVRZ010000130.1:0-13840 GCA_030627905.1 Halanaerobiales bacterium | reverse complement strand
TCATCGAATTGGTAGCAATAGCTCCGTCATTATCTTTAACAGTGATTTTTACCAAATAACTTCCAGGTTCATCGAAGGTATAGGTTAATTCATCTGGATTTTCATCTATATCAACTATCTTCGTATAAGGTACCCCAGCTACAACCCATTGATATTCGACAATGATTCCATCTCCATCAGAGGCATCCAAAGTAAAGGTGGCAGAGTGACCTTTATATAACTGAATATTAGTAGAGAAAATATCTACATATGGTGGGAAATTATACCGAACCAATTGTGTAATTGGCTCTGTTGTATTCCCGGCCTGGTCAACTTGATACATCTCATATTTGTAAGATCCATACATATACACATCAAAATTAAATGTTCCAGTGCAATCTGTCGTAATTGTAATAGGAGTATATTCTGGATTCGTAGCATGGCTACCATCTGCATTTAAAACGATTAATCGATAATTAAGAGTACCTGCTTCATCCGTCTTCCAATTTACATCCAGACTTCCAGTATTGGTTACCAGCTCAGTCTCAGTAGTGTCGAAGGTTAAATCTGGCAGCAGTGTATCCACAATGATTGGTTGACTATAACCAATCGGCGACCAGTGCCCTACCCAATCCAGTGTCTGAACTGCAACATAGTAAGTTCCACCTTCACTTAGACTTAAATTTGTTATGTCTAAATCATTAATATTTAATTCCGATGTAAAATTAGGCAGTTTTTGAGTAGGTGTCGTCAAATCAGCTGACAAGTTATTAGAAGTTACAACATCATAGCGATAACCGACAATACCACTATCTAAATCACTGGAAGAAAAACTAATGTCATTAATCTTTAATTTACTAGTGGTATAAGAACTCGTTGCTGTTACTTCTGGAGTTGTTGGCTTTTCTAAATCAGCTATCAAAACTTTACTCATAACTGGATTTGACCAAAGTCCAACTCCATTTTTCGCTTTGACTGAGAGATAATAAGTATCTCCATGAGTAAGATTACTTACTTCCACAGTCTGATTGATTGACATAATATTGTCCTGTTCATCCAAATCCGATACATCTAAATCAATCCACCCTTCTGTTATATCCTTTCCACCTCTAGTTGTACCAATAGCGTATGAATATCCTGCGATTCCAGAGTGGGAATCTGCGGCAGACCATTTTAGTTTGAAATTAGTTGTAACATATGCATCTGTCTCAAGAATTGGATCATTTGGTGGTGTTGTATCAATCTTTATACCATCAGATACCAGTTTTATAGTTTGTTGCAGTAATTTATTAACTGCTCGAACTGCAAGATAGTAAGTTGTACCATCCGTAAAGGTATTTCCAGTACCTAAAACATCTTCAGCATTAATTTGTACCCGCTTTTCCTGAGTGACTTTCCATTGGTCACTAGTAATCTCCTGATCCTGATCGGTAATTAAACAGTATTCATAATACTCAATCGGAATTGTTGTATCATTTACACTCCAGATAAAGAAGAGTTTATCGTTATAAATACTATATGCACCACCATCAATGATGGATTGAACCTTTGGTTCTGACCCATTCACAACCATAACCCCATCACTTATACTTTCAGCAGAAATATCACCTGCGTTGTTTTGAGCAATTACCTTGAAAAAATATACTTTACCTAATTGAAGGCTTAAATTATTTCCACCTAATACTGTGCTATCAGTAATCAATTGATTATTAATTATTGAAGTTGGACTATCAAAGGTTCCAAGAGAATAATAGTAACCCTGAATGCCAGATTGTGGATCTGTACCGTAAGCATCAGCGGTTAAAGTTGATAGACCATCAACATAAGCCACAAAATTTCCATGATCATCAATACCTGGCGGGTTTGGCCTAGTGGTATCAACCAAAATTCCGTCCGTATAACCAATGCTAGAAAGTCCTGCACGATTTATTACCTTTATCGCTACAAAATATACTGAACCATTATCCAAACTCTGCGTATAAGTATAACTCTTTTGATTTGCCGTGAGAGGAATCCAAATTGTATTTTCATTAACAGTTCGGGACTTTAATAAAGCAATTTGGTAAGATTCTATACCAGATTCTGGATCATCCTGACTCCAGATCCAGGAAGCATTTAATTTTGTTCCAATATTGGTATACATCCCATCATCAATCACCAATGGAATTGCTGGTGGCGTATTATCAATAATAATCGGTTCACTAACCGCAACTATTGATAATCCTGAACTATTTTCTGCCATTACAGTTACGTATAATACTTCACCATCCAAAACAGAAATATTTTTAAAAACATGTTGTCCCACTTTACCGACCAGCTTTAAAGATAGTTTATCATCTCCATTGGCTGTCGTTCCAACTTTAGCCCAATAACGTATTGATGAGATATCCTCTGTGGCACTCCAGGATACCTTTAACTGTTGGGCACTGGCATATGTCGGAGATTCAACAACTAAATTCGTTGGTGCTGTCGAATCAATGATTACATTGGCCCAACCAGCTGATGTACTTGTACCATCCAAATATTCTGCTTTAACAGCAATGTAATATTTTACTCCATCTACCAAATTTAAACCAGTATGGGTCAAATCATAATGTAATTCAGATGTAGAGATTAACTGCCATTCGACAAGAACATTGCTGCTTTCGTCTATAATCTGATAATTATAACCCACCACATCTTGTTCAGGATTAACCATATCAATCACAAAATGAATCTGGTTCTTTTCATGAACATAAATTCCATCTGTACTGACTGTTGGTACAGGAGGTAATGTAGTATCAATTTGAATTTGATTAGTAGTAGCAGTTGCTTCATTTCCGGCTGCATCTACAGCTTTGATGGTTACATAATAAGTTTTATCTTCAAATGTATAACCTGGTCTGCTTATAACTAAGGTATACTCTTCAACAGCATTAGTAATTAAAACCCAACCTGACGAATCTGCCTCTACAAATCCTTGGCTTACATCACCAGTTCCTACAGTAGTTCCGATCTTATAATAGTAATTAGAAATCGGAGATAAATCTTGTACTACCCAGGTCACTTCTAAGGAGGTATTGGTTCGTTGTATATAGTTACCATAACCTTCTGGAAGTTCACTACCTCCGACAATAGACGAAAATACTGGAGATTGAGTATCCACTATAAATCCTGAAGAATAACCACGAGTAGCTAACCCTACCCCGTTCTCTGCTTGAATCACAAAATAATAGGTATTTCCTTCAACCAAAGAGATTTCTGGTATTTTATTTTTTAACTCAGTAAACGAGTTATACCAATCAAATGGTTCTCCCGCAGGAATATCTGTAATACCATATTTAGCTACTGCTTGGGTCTCCAGATCAGTAAACATTGGAGAAAAATCAACAGATGTATAACTTTTTAGATATTCTTGTGTTCCATAGGAAGACAAACCAGATACACTTAAATCCGAAATAGCTGGTCCACTGCCATCAACAGTAAATCCAGTTGGACTTACATACTCGGTTGTATTACCTAAGCTATCATAAACAATAAGTATCGGATAGTAAGTTTGACCATCTACAAACTGACCTGTAATCCGTTCTTCTCCCTGATAACTGGACAAACTTTGAATCTGTCTTTCTGGTAACTCATTGATTTGTACATTTGCGAGTGTTAAACCTTGTGGCAGATAGCCATAACGATAACGAGTAATAGCTGTCTGATCTTCAAGGAATTTAAAACTGATAAATACTTCAACATTACTTGTAATATAAGTTTGGTTGTTATAGGTTTGGCCTTGAATGGTTAGGAAGTTAACCGTTGGCCCTGTATCATCCACACGATATACATACATGGTATCACTACTGGTATCATCACTTAAATTAGTCTTTAGATTACCTGCACGGTCTACAGCCTCGACAATTAACTTATTTGAACCCGAATCTGCTTGAATCACCCCATCAGCAGGTACATCAACAAATGTTCCATCTTCATTCCATTTATAGCGTAAAGTAGCCAATCCACTTACAGAATCTGTTGTCTCTACGTTAATACTTTGTGATGTAACATAGTTTTCATTTGGTAAAGGCGTGATACGAATGATAGGTCCAGAAACATCCACTATAAAACTAACTGAATCAGATGAAATCGATTCTTCACCATCAGAAACCGTAACCACAATCTCATATATAGCTCCATCTGTCAAATCACTCAACTGATAAGTATTTGTTACAATATCTTGACTATTTAAAGTAATTGGCACCCCATTTTTCTTAACCGCAAATGTATAGGTCAAAATCTCATTATCATAGTCGATACTAGATGCTGCTATAGTTGTAGATGATTGAGGTAAAAATCCATTTGTTAATAATCCTAAAATCGATATCGTTGGTTTAGTTGGTGGATTATTTGGAATTGTTACCGTATATTCACTTTCTGAATAAAGATGCTCTGAATCATAGTCATTATACGTAATGATTCGATATTTATAGGTTTGTTTGGCACTCACATTTCGGGTAAATGTCCAACCATTACTATAAGGAACACTTTCATATGGTGGCTCGTTAGTATCACTTAAATTTTCCTGTTGAATAACATAATAACTACATATAACAGGAGAGATGATTAATTCAATCTGTTGTTGATAAGGTACCATTGTAGCATCGACAAAACTAATTTCGTGATTGGTTACACTAGCGACAGGTGGTAATCCATACCATATTAATTCGCTTGAATAATTCCCTTCATTTCCAGCATGATCAATGGCTTTTACTTTCACTTTAATCTCTTCATTTGGAGTCACATCTTTAAAGGTATAAGATATCCCTATCAAAACATCTTCTTCAGCTGTTTTATCTGGTCGAGTATAAGAGATTACATACTTATAAACTCCGCTATTTTCCGTTGCAGGTAAATCTGAAATAGAATCCCAAGTAAACTTAACCTGATTCCCATCATTAGTAAAATAATTACTCAATGCATTTGGAAATGTAATGGTTGGTGGTTTGGTATAATCCAAAGTGACTGATTTCGTGCTACTATTATAATTATCAGCTTTATCATAGGATTTTACTGTAATATCATATTTTCCTTCGGAACCTAAAGTATAATTAATCGTATCGTCATCTGCTAAATTAACCCTATTTATAATTAAAGGATCTGTAGCCAAACCGGATGTTATTTTAAAATATTTAACGTCATTTAATTTTAAAGTATCACTCGGATAAGGATAACCATCTGGATATTCTCCATTATATTGATCCAGGCGAATTTGGATGTTCGGATCAGAGGTAACACCAATACTATTCGCTTCTGCTGGATTAGTAGTTTGTGAGATGATGGTAAAAACAGGTTCAGCAGGAGCCAATGTATCTATAAAGATTTTTCGCTTCACAGACTCAGTAAAATCAATCTCATCAGAGGCCTCCACCCACCATATATATTCACCGTTACTTAGAGGAACGTTAGCCTCAATCGACCATCGAGATATCAAATCTCCAAAAACGTGTTGGACATTACCTAGATATGTCACAGGTAAAGAAAATAATACATTTTGGACTTTAATTGAATAATCCACTTGATCTCCATCCATATCCTTAGCTCCTGCTACAAAAGCTAAAAATCGTACTGATGTGGCATTTAATGAAACTCCACCTCCTGGGCTGAATAATGTTGGTGTTGAGGGTGGAGTATTTGGTGCTTCAATTGGGTCTGTACTTACCCATAATTCTGTCGTATCATGTTTTGTCGCAATAGAAAATTGATAATGTCTTCCAGCTGTAAAGTTGTAATTGCTATATGTATATGAAATAGTTCCAGGATTAGAGGATTTTATCATCCATCCTGTTTCTCCCTTATCATTGTCTGGGTCTTCTACAGCAAACCAACGAATATTATACCCATCTGTCAGACCATGATGTTCAAAATTCACAACAATCTCATCTGGGCCAGCAAACTCAGCTGTAAGATTCGATGGTTTTGGTGGCGTTTTAAATGAACCTAAATCATACCATGTTGACTCATTTTGAAAATCATCTACCCCTTTAATTTGAATCTGATATGTACTGTACCAATTAACATCCAAATCTATTGAAGTATTAGTTAGATCCCCCTCAATAGAAATCCAATTCCCATCATCTTTTTTATAACGAAGATTAGCAGATTTAAAACCAATTCCTTCATCAATTAACTGATTCCAACTTAAAGTTGCGATCAGTTTTAAAGTACCATTTTGTATATTAGTTAAAGTCGCGGCATCCACTTCACCTGTAATGTTCAAACGTTCGGTAAAATTCCAACCACCTTCAGGTGGAACAGGTGGATCTTGGTCAATATAAAATGTACCTTCTGGACCCCAAGACCCAACGTTATTATCCGATACTTTCCATGAATAACGACCCGTTCCTAAGGATAATCCTGATATTGTAAAAGAATTATTGATAATGGTAATTGAATATGTATCAATTGTTCTTAAGGCATTACCTGAAATATCAATTTCCTGAATACCAACTGTTGCTGATAAATTTGAGACCGTATATGTTAAATCACTACTTTCAATTTTAAATGTACTTATTTCTTTCAAAACGTCACCCTCAGTAGGTTCTTTAGGTTTTAAATCTGCATTGTATTCAATATATAATCTGGGCCATTTTGATGAATATTCATATTCCTTTGAGCGAAAATGTTTTAATGTTTGTTTCCCTTCATCAATTGTATAAAGAAAAACACCATAATTTGAACTAGGATTTAGAATCCAATCCTTAATCCAGTCTAACTTTAATTCAAACGGTTTAAATTCATTGATGGTTGAATTTACATATAATGTCCTATAATAATCCTCCTTGCCTGGTTGATTATCCCATGTTATTGAACTCTCACTCCAGGAATTCGCCACTTCCCAAATTTGAACTTTTGCTAAATCTGTATCAGGTGCATCAAACATATATAATTGGGCTTGAGCTTTATTTATTATTGCATAGTCTGGAATTTGTGAAACATCAAACTGTAATAAAGAATGTTGAGTTTTCCACCCATAATACTTATTCATACCAACTTCTAAACGTTCCCATTCACCTCTTTTTATGGTATTAAAACTGTGATTGCTAATATAAGCATCTTGTCCGACAGAGATATCCTTTTCAATAGTAGGATCAATAATAATTGGGTAAGCCCTATCATCTGCTTGTAACCAATTTACGTCAGGAACAATAGTTAAAATCAAATTCTTTCCCCGTTTCTCAAGAGTCATTTCAACTTCATTAGAAATTTCCTCATTTGCATCAATCATATAACCCAATGGTATAATTGCTTGTACTTGTTCATTTTCATCGTATAAAAGTATTTCACCGTTTTCAGTTTGCTCATAAGTCAAGTTATGTAATTGAATTCGAAAACTAAATTGAAGGGGATGGCCAGGTCCATTCAAAATCATCTGCTCTTTCAACCCAGTTGTACGAGAAATGTACTTTAAATCTGTCTGATTCCAAACTTTTTTATAAATAACTTCATTATCACTAAATTGACCTTGAACTGCCTGCCCATTTATAGGTTGAAACGAGATCCAACCTTCTTCAATGGCAAAACGTTGAGGTTGTTTGGAAACTTTAGAAAAGAGTAGATTAAAAGAGTTTTTGAACACTCCATAACTAAATCCTTCTTTTTTAATTTTTTCCTTCTTTTCCTTGCCAATTTCAGCTTCTACTTCAACAGAATTTAAGTCAACTATACGTGTATCAATCTCTTCCCACCGCTCATCTTTTTTGAAATGAATTGGACTTTGATAAATTAATGCAGTCATTGTACCATCATTATTAAGAAAATGTTTACTAATAACATTTCTTTTTTCTTTAATCTCTTCTTTGATTTTCACTTTAGGATCTTCTGGTTCTTCTTGCATTACTTCCCATTCTTCTGGCGCAGTTTCATCCTCTTCTACAGATGACGGTTCATTTACATTATTCGTTTCTGTTGCATGAACAACTAAAGGCCAGATTAAAGAAATCATAATAAATACAATTAGCCATAGGTTCTTTTTCATTTAATAACCTCCTTTTGACTATCGCCAAACTTTGCTGTACAAATATAATTTTACACTTAAAATTGACTTACAAGATTCGTTATACATGTTTTATATTATTATTATAATCTAATATATTGTTATTCGACAATATATGTTTTTCACCTTTGTCTTTAATCTATTATAAATTTCTAATTTTAAAAAATTATAACACTATCTCAATTTTTCAATTAATAGGGATTTTTCATATCATCAATAATTAAGCATATTAAGAAACCTCCCATGAACAATATCATGAAAGGTTTTAAATTACTAACCAATCTTAGCTAAGAATTAGTTATATAAAATTTTTACATATCTCATTTACTAGTTCAAAAATCTAAATCATCAATTTATCTCCTCCCTTTACTAACCCGGTAAGCCCCATAGATGATTAGCAGTAACATCACATAAGGCAAAAGCCCACCTAAACCTACAATCATCCCGTAAAAAGTATTAACCATAACTCGCAAGGCCTGTCGAATTGCTTTTAGAATTCCCGCATCAGAAGATGTAATTGGCTCGGGTTCATTTAAATCTAGATAAATAGTACTTAGACTAATTTTATTCACAAGGTAATTCATCCGTCCCTGTAAACTTTCAATAGTACTACGAACACGCTCTAATTCCCTTTCGATCTTTAATATATCCTCAACCTCATGAGCCTTATTTAACAATTCTCGATAACGCTGTTCTTGGAGTTTAAGATTTTCCAATCTAGATTCAACATCAATATACTCCTCGGTTACATCTTCTTTATTTGTAGAATGAGAAGTAATCCTCCCCATTTTTTCAATCTGAAGTAAAGTTTGCTCAAATTGAGGTGCTGAAATTCTTAATTGAAAACGACTATGTTGTTGATTGTCACTTGTTACCCAACTTCTTGAATCAGATATATAACCCTGAAAATTCTCTATAATCTCTGCAATTGCTTTATTTGCAATATTTATATCTTTAACTTCAACGACCAAATTAGCAGTCTGAATTATTTTAGCCTCAATCTCGTTCATTGAAGATGCATTTGCTGAATCAGCAGAATAACCTGATAACATTTTTGGGTTCGCTTCAGAGCGTGATGGCGACATTTCAGTTTGATAATTTCCAAAAAATCTAGAGCCTTCGTCAAAATAATCTTCGGTTCCTCCAAAACCTTCAAAAGGAATCCTTATCAAAATAACCAAAAGCAAAACTGCTGCAATAGCTCCCATTGCACCAACAGGAACCTGAAGTTTTATTTTAAATAAATTCCTCACTCGGTTCGAAAAGCTATCCTTTGATTGGCGTCTAACCCTCTTTACACTATTTTCACCTTGAACCTTTTCCATAACACTAAATAAAAATTCATCAGATACTTCTACTTCTTCAACAGTCGATAATAAATCATAATTTTTTTGATACTCAGCAAGTTCTATGCTGCATTCTTCGCATTCTTTTATATGCTTTTCAATTAGTTCTATTTCATCGATATCTAATCCACCATCCACATAAAGTGGCAAAAGTTCTTTTAACTCTTCGTGTTTCATCTATCTTCCCTCCTTTTTTAAAAATTCATCGCTATTTGATCCTTCAGATTTTTTCGTATACTTCTTCTTGCACGGCTAATCCGTGATTTCACTGTTCCTACAGCTATACCTGATACTTCTGCAATCTCTTCATAACTAAAACCTTGAAACTCTCGTAAAACTATTACTTCTTTTTGTTCAGGAGGTAGTTGATTGATTACTTCCTGAATTTCATTTCGTAATTCGCGATGATCTGAAATCTTTTCTGGAGTCATACTATCATCCGCAATCTCCCGTTCAACCTCTCCATCCTTTAACTTAATCGGATCAGATAAACTTTGTGTTTTCAATCGTCTCTGCCGCTTCCTTAATTCATCCCGACAAATATTGGATGTAATCGTAAATAGCCATGTAGAAAAACTAGCTTTCCATTGAAAACGATGTAAATTTTGATAAACCCGAATAAATACTTCTTGAGCTAAATCGTTAGCATCTTCAGGGTTACCCATCATCCTATATGTCGTATTATACACTTTTTTCTGATATCGTTTTACAATTTCTTCAAATATTCCTCCACGTACTTCGTCATTTCCCTTATTAAACATTTCAATCAATTTTCTATCAGAAACCGCCACCACTTGTCACTCCCTTCTAAACTTTTAGACGCAAAAAATCTTTATTTGTTCCAAAAAAAAATATTTAACAAATACCCAAAACTTACATGCATAAATTATATGGCACTAGGCAGGAATATATGATATCATCTAGTATAGCTCGTATCCAGAGTTGAATAACTTGGCCTAAGGTAATTAATTATTATGATTAAATCCAAAAATGAAAGGAGTATCCGTCTTGAAAAAATTCACAATATCATTCGTATTCTCAGTCATTATCGTACTAGTACTTGCGTCAATTGTTTTGGCTACTCCCAAGGATATCAGAGGACATTGGGCTGAAGATTATATCACTTCTCTTCTGAATCAAAACCTGATAAATTCATATGAAGATGGTACTTTCAGACCCAATCAAGCAATCACAAGAGCAGATTTCGCAGAAACATTAGCTAAATCTATGTATCTTGAAAAGATGGAAATCACAGAACTCACCGATATCGAAAATCATCCTGCGAAAGGATATATTTCTGCTCTGGTTAATGAAGGGATTGTTACTGGTTTCCCCGACAAAACCTTCCGTCCTGAAGATAAATTAACAAGAGCTCAGGTAGTTACTATGCTAACTCGTGCATTTGGTTTAGGTAAAGAAAATAATCAGATCAATACCCATTCTTTTGCTTCATATCTGGATATGGATAAAGAACATTGGGCCAACGATTATGTCAAAGTTGCAACAGAATTGGATATACTAAATGGTTATCCTGATAGTACTTTCCGACCAAATAATCTCACAACTCGAGCTGAAGCATCAAAGATGATCAACATCTTTAAAGATTATGATTCCATCAATGGCTTTGTTGCAGACATATATCCTGCATCAAACAAGATAGCCATCACTAGTCTAATTGGAGAGCGTATTATACTAAATATTGCTGATACTGCACTGATCGGAAGGAATAACAGAATAGTTCCAGCAACTGAGTTCTTAAAAACCGATAAAGTCTTTATCATCACAGATTCGCAAAAACGAGCACGTTATATAAAAGCTTATGGTCTCATCACCAGAGCGGATTTAACTGAACAGGTTAGCTTAATGACAGATTATATGTTAGATCCATTTGAAGTTGAAGCAATTGCTGGAGGAAACTTCAATGTCTTAAAGCCAAAATTCTTAAACGAAATCAGAGTTCGCTTAATGAATTATGGTTTGAGTCCTACTGAAATAGAAGCATTATTAAATACTGATTGGTATTCCCTTGAAGAACAGGGGAGAACTCGCCTAAGTGAAGCAGTTGCCATTCAAACAGGTCTACCTCTTGGTCTAGTAGAAGCAATTATGTCTCAAGATTGGGATAAGGTTCAAACTTTAGCAAAAGTAGAAGCTATTCAAAGAGTAGTTCAACAGGTTATGAATTCAGATCTATTTTCCTAAAAATATTCACCGGGAAAAAGCTCACCCACATGGGTGGGCTTTCTTTATAATCTGCTCAACAACATGAAGGTTTATCTTTTGAGTTAAGACCCCCACTTCTATAAGTGGTGGGAATTGTTTTTAATCTTCAGTGGGGGTAGAATCCCCTACTGAAGCCCCGATGTTCAGCTTTAGCTGGACGAGTTCACTAACCAAAAAATAAGTCCAATATATCCATTCCTACTTCGCTACTCCCTAATACTTTTGTATTGTAGACTTCAGTAAATCCACAATTTCTACATGAAACAAAAAGATAACGATTATTCTGCATGTCTAATAATTTACTTAATCCAGTCCCAGTCATCGCTAACTTTTTAGTAACCGCTCCACGATTGCCACATTTTGAACACTTAAACTCTTCTTTAAATCTTTGTTCTAAATCCACTGCTCTTCAACTCCCTTCTATTTCTAACTATAATAATTCGCCAAATAATGCTTCTTTCCTTTATCATTGAAAAAGATACAAACCCATCTTATGTAGAGTAGTCCAACTTACTTTACCATCAACTGGTAATTTGTTATCTTTTTGAAATTTCTTTACCGCATTTTGAGTTCCCCACCCGAATACTCCGTCTGGACGCCATTTATAATATCCCAATTCTTTCAAACGATTTTGAACTTCCCAGACATCTGATCCCCGATCTCCGTCATCTATGTTTCTCCAAGGGATATTGTATGGAAAATTTCCACCAACTATATAAACCTTGGTTCCCCAGGTTAGCCAATTATATAGAATCTCAATATCCCTGTTATACATACGAAAACATCCATGACTTTCTGCTCGCCCAATCGACCAAGGTTTATTAGTTCCATGTATGCCAAATTTTCCATATGGAACATTAATTCCTAACCAACGTGTTCCGAATCCTCCACTCCATTTATCTTTAGAGATAATCTTCCAATTTCCTATAGGGCTAGGTGTATCTATTTTACCAACACCAATAGGAAATTTATAAAAAACTTTATTGTCTTCTAAAACATATAAAATTCTTTCATCCAAAATTACTAAAAGCGAAACCTTACCCTTTGGTTTTACATATCCAGCGACTGGCATTTCCTCTTCTTCATAAATCTGGGCCAGGAGATTATAATCATCTAAATCAACCACGCCTGTAGGTGTCAAACCATAATATTTCTGAAACTTCTGAACAGCTTCTTTCGTTTGCGGACCATAAATCCCATCTATACTTCCATTATAAAAAGAAAACTTTTTTAAAATTTGTTGTACACCTTTTACATCATCTGTCTTCAGCATTGGCTCAATATAACGCAACACCTGATAATTTTCCACCTCAGTCTGTATCCACTCTTCTTGAACTTGCTCTTGATTTTCCTCTTCTTCTATCATCACAAGTTTTATCTCAACTGAAGACACACTTTTTTCAATAGGTTGTAACTGTTCATTTTGATTTTCGTGTAAATTTTGTTTAGCATCATATTTTTCTTTATAAAAAAAAGAAGTAAGCAGCAAAAATGATAAGAAAACTGAGAAAATCAAAAAAGTTTTTTTATTTCTCAAAAATTTCATCATATCCCTCCTAAGTTTTCATTCATTACTGAACTGTGATGTTAAAGTTAGTGTTACTCATCGCATAAGAAGTATTCATCTATGGCATATCGACAAATAACTGTCAAAATAACAACCGCCAAACTTAGACACACTATTAGTAATATAATAATAACAAATCGAAACTTAAGGAGGTGAATCAATGGATGAAAAAAGAAAGTTAATCCGGCATCAAGACGATGCTCTTCACACAATTGAAAGTATCAAAAAAGAACGTCAAGAAAAAGATAATGCCAATGTCACTGCTGGTCGATATGGAGAATTGGTAGCCAATATGGTTAAGTTTTCAGAATCTCAAATGGCATTAAAAATGCTAAATCAAGAATCAGAAACGCTTCCCAGTCGGCAACATGTAGAACCAGAATCTTTACACGGCCAAAATGTTATTAACCCAACTTAAAAAATCTCTCTCCCCTTCTGTGAATAATACTAATTTTAAATTATTTTTTCTTTTCTTTCTATAAAAAACACTTGCATTTTTGAAAAAGATATGTTAATATAGTACACGAGCCGTGAGTGTGCATAAACGCTAACGGTGAAAGATGTGCCGAAGTGGTGGAATGGTAGACGCGCTGGATTCAAAATCCAGTCTGGTTATCCCAGGTGTGGGTTCGAGTCCCACCTTCGGTACCATTTTTTTTTGCAGAAGTGGTGGAACGGTAGACACGCTAGCTTGAGGGGCTAGTG